>NZ_DAMALV010000003.1:100003-140710 GCF_032069585.1 Moraxella sp. CTOTU48268 | reverse complement strand
TGGTTCGCCCATGTGAGAGTAGGTCATCGTCAGCTTCCTATTCTAAAACACCCCCTTTATTTGTTTAAAGGGGGTGTTTTTTTGTCAAAATAACATGCAGTATTAAGATGTTAATTTTATTCTTTTTATATATGCTGCATTAATAACCTACTTGTTACATAGCTTTACGCATTTTCACACTGTAAATTTTTGAATCCTATATACTAATTACATCAATGTCGATCCTTTTTTAACCTTAGGCGAACATTTGATGTTTTCTAAAAAATTACAAATATAATTAAATATCTAGGATAAAAAATGACACAAAAGCCCGTTAAACCAGAGCCAAATATGAATATTCAGCAAGGCAATGCTGGTGAAACTCATCAGCAGGCTGATAATAATTCAACTAATTTAACCACGCAGCAAGGTATTGTTATTGCAGATAATCAGAATTCGCTAAAGGCAGGTCGCCGGGGTCCTGCATTGCTGGAAGATTTTATTTTACGTGAGAAAATTACCCATTTTGACCATGAACGTATTCCTGAGCGTGTTGTACATGCTCGTGGTACGGCAGCCCATGGTTATTTTGAATTAACCAAATCATTAGAGCAATTTACCACAGCTAAGGTATTAACAGAGGTGGGCAAGCAAATCCCATTATTTGCTCGTTTTTCAACGGTAGCCGGTGGTGCGGGATCGATTGATACGCCGCGTGATATTCGCGGTTTTGCCGTCAAAATCTATACAGAGGAAGGTAACTGGGATTTAGTGGGTAACAACACCCCTGTGTTCTTTATCCAAGATGCGATTAAATTTCCCGATATTATTCATGCTGTAAAAATGGAGCCTGATCGTGGTTTCCCACAAGCGGCATCAGCGCATGATACCTTTTATGATTTTATCTCGTTAAACCCTGAAACCTTACATAACTACCTATGGGCGATGAGTGATCGCGCTATTCCTCGCAGTTTACGCATGATTGAGGGCTTTGGTATCCATAGCTATCGCTTTATTAATACCCAAGGCGAAAGTGTGTTCTTCCGTTATCACTGGCGTCCACGTTTGCAGCTTCAATCACATGTGTGGGATGAAGCTGTGAAAGTTGCCGGTGCTGATCCAGACTATCATCGTCGTGATTTATTTGAAACCTTGTTTGAAAATGGTGACGAAGTTGTTTGGGACTTTGGTGTGCAGATCTTTACCCAAGAACAAGCAGAAAAATTCCCATTTGATCATTTGGATGCAACCAAATTAATTCCAGAAGAATTAGTCCCTGTTGAAATCGTGGGTAAAATGGTATTAAACCGTTATCCCGATAACTTCTTTGCTGAGACAGAGCAAGTGGCTTTCTGCCCAGCGAACATCGTCCCAGGTATTGACTTTAGTAATGACCCATTATTACAAGGCCGTTTATTTAGTTACCTAGATACCCAGTTGTCACGTTTGGGCTCACCAAATTTTGCCCAGCTGCCAATTAATGCGCCAAAATGTCCATTCCATAATATGCAACGTGATGGCCATATGCAGATGCAAATTCCTAAAGGTCGCGTCGCTTATGAACCACAAAGTGTGGAACCAGAAAAACCGCGTGAAAATCCGTCAATTGGGTTTAAATCATTTACAGATGATTTAACTCAAAATAACGATGCGGTTAAAGGTCGTATCCGTGCAGAAAGCTTTGCAGACTTTTATAGTCAGCCGCGTATGTTCTATCGTAGTCAAACCCCTATTGAGCAGGCGCATATTGCTTCAGCGATTGTGTTTGAGCTTTCAAAAGTTGAGACCCCCTATATCCGTGAACGCATGGTTGCGCAGTTGTTAACGGTTGATGAAACATTGGGCAAACGCGTTGCCGATGGGTTGGGGATGAAATCAGTGCCAAAACCGATTGAGCCAACGGTTCCAGTGCAAGATTTGCCATTATCACCAGCTTTGCAGTTGATTGGCAAAGCCAAGCCAACGCTTGAAGGTCGTAAAGTGGCTATTCTAGTTGCAGATGATTCAAATGCAGAAATGCTTGAAAAATATAAAGTGGCGATTACTGCAGCAAAGGCAACACCCTTTATAGTAGCACCAAAAATTAGTATTACGTTAAACAATGGTGAAACCATTGCGGCTGACGGTCAATTGGCGGGTTCACCTTCTGTCTTGTTTGATGCAATCGTTAGTATCATTATGCCAGAGCAAGCGAAAAAACTAGCCAAAGTAAGTGAAGCGATTGCGTGGTTTAAAGACGCGCACGCCCATCTAAAAGCGATTGCTTATTGTGGTGCGACAGATGAATTTATTCTAATTCCCCAGAACATTGAGAAAGATGCCAGTGTGGTGGCTTTAAAGGAAATAGATACCTTTATCGAGAAGGCCAAATCGCGTGAATGGGATCGTGAACCTAATGTGCGTGATTTAGCATAACTCATCAACCTAGCAACAAAAAAGCTAGCTTATTATTAAGCTAGCTTTTTATTTGTTTGGCGGAAACGGAGGGATTCGAACCCTCGATACGCTATTAACGTATACACACTTTCCAGGCGTGCGCTTTCGACCACTCAGCCACGTTTCCAATCGAGTTGCAATTCCAAAATATAGGTAATCGCAAAACGGACGCCTATTTTACCCAAAATAATGCCAAATGTCATGTATAATTAATCAATTTTCATCAATGGCTAGAGTTGGTAAGTTATAGCGTATGAGTGGTTATCAGCGTTTTTCCCACAAATCACTGTCACAGACACTAGTAGTGATAGCTTTATCCTTATTGCCCTTATGGGCACATTCTAGCAGCTCTTTAGATTATCGCAAACAACATCTCAATCAATGCGGCAATACCTATGCTAACCAACAAAGTCCGCAGCCACTCTCGAATCAACCACTCTCAAATCAACCACTTGAGATTTATTATCTATGTCTAAATGGCTTTGCTGTGGGGTATTCGTCACTGAGTAAAACCGCCTTGTGGTCAGCGGAGTATTTGACACGAGCGCGTATTGAAAAAGCGAGCGAGTTATCTAGGGTTGATAATTTTCACGAAGAAAGTCAGCTGCCTAATCGGGTTAAAGGCTATTTATCTGATTATCGTAACGTACCTTATGATCGTGGGCATCTAGCGCCGAATGCAGATATGAGTACGCTTGAATCACAATATGACAGTTTTAGCCTTGCCAACATTGTACCGCAAAATCCTGTCAATAATCGTAGCACTTGGCGAGACATTGAGTCCCGTACCCGTTACCTAGCGATCAAACACAATCGTATCTATGTGGTGACAGGGGTGGCTTTTATCAGTAATCGGGTTAAGAAAATCAATAACAATATATTAGTACCCAGTCATCTGTACAAAGCGATTTATATTCCAAGTCTACAACAAGCAGGGGTTTATTTTGTCCCTAATGATGATAGTCAGCGAGTGGAAATCATTAGTCTGGATGAACTTGCGGTAAGAATAGGCGTGGATGCCATGCCAGGGTTATCAGGGAAGGTACAAAAAACGGCAATGACGCTGCCTATTGATGATTATTCACCAGCTACAAAAAATAAAAACACGCCAAAATCAGAGCCCGATAACCAGCAAATTTTATTAGTCTTAGTTAATTTAGTTTTGACCATTTTTGAATGGATAATCAGCCTATTTAAGTCCTAAAAATAGTAATTATACACAAATGACTGATTAGTCAGTTTAAGCTTTTGGAATTTTTTAAAAAAATAATTACTTAAAAATCAGTAAGTTAAAATTAAAAAAGCGGATAATTTTACCCTGTAAGGATGTAGAAAACTATTAGAAACTTTTGCGTATCAAAAAATATCTTTACCTCAAAACCATTTTGGCTATAATGATTGTCAATGGCACTGCATCTCACTTCCCTTACTTTTTTGCAGTGCGCTACAGAAGGAACTGTTATGAAAATTTCTCTTAAATCAATCAGCGTTGGTGTTGCTCTTTCTACTTTAAGTGTTGCTGCTATGGCTGCCGATCCAATCGTGGGTACTTGGCAAACTTATGAAGACAATCAACCAAAAGCGCAAGTTCAAATCTCACAAACAGGTGCTACTTTCACCGGTAAAATCGTTGCGGGCAATACTGAAAAAGCAAAATCTTTTGTTGGTAAAACTGTGTTAACAAACGTGAAAGCCAAAGGTAATGGCAAATATGCAGGTAAAGCAAAAGACCCACGTTGGGGTCTTGGATTAGGTGCAGATATTTCATTAAGCGGTTCAACCTTAACTTTATCTGTTCCAGTCAAAGGCAGCCAAACTTGGAAAAAAATTAAATAATCGCCCATGATTTGAAAGCCCAAAAAAGCTAGATATTAATATCTAGCTTTTTTATTTGTCCAATCGCAAGTTTTCTAGAGTCTTTTAGTATGCTTATATAAAAAAATAGGCTGATTGAATCAGCCTATGTTTATCATTCTTTGTCTATTCGATACGTTCGCCATGTACGGCTAAGTCAAGACCGGTGTATTCATCTTCATCAGTGACACGTAAGCCCATGGTTAATTGAATCACTTTAGCAATAATGAAAGTCACAATCGCGCAGTAGATGATAACCGCAAACACGCCTTCTAATTGCACCCATACTTGACCAATGGTCGATAAAGCCAGGGGTTTGCCAGTGATAGCAGGACTCACAAAGACACCTGTCAATATGGCACCGACGATACCACCAACGCCATGCAATCCAAACGCATCCAAGCTATCATCGATTTTTAACAGACGTTTGAGATAGTTGACTGCATAAAAGCAAACCAATGAGGTGATGATACCAATCGCTAATGCACCTGCTACCGTCACAAAACCTGCCGCTGGGGTAATACCGACTAGACCCGCCACTGCACCTGATGCACCGCCTAGTACAGAGGCTTTACCACGGACTAATTTTTCGATGGCAAACCAAGTCAATGCCCCTGCCGCTGCCGCTACTTGCGTGACGAGTAGCGCATTACCTGCCAATGCATTTGCCGCCAACGCACTACCGCCATTAAAGCCAAACCAACCTACCCAAATCAAACCCGTACCAATTAAGGTTAAAGCCAAGTTTGAAGGTGCCATTGGGTCACGGTTATAGCCATTGCGTTTACCTAAAACAGCCGCTAACACAATACCTGCTACACCGGCATTAATGTGCACGACCGTACCGCCTGCAAAGTCTAGCGCACCATCTGCCATTAACCAGCCGCCGCCCCAAACCCAGTGGCAAATCGGTGCATACACCAATAATACCCAAAGGGCAGTAAACACCATGAAACTACTAAATTTGATACGTTCAGCAATCGAGCCTGCTAAGATTGCCACAGTGATAATGGCAAAGGTCATTTGAAAAGTAACAAATAACAGGGTGGGCACGGTACCCGTTAAATCACTTAGCCCAATATTAGATAACAATGCATTATCGAAACCGCCAATAAATTGATTAAAATCGCTGCTACCAAACGCCAGCGAATAACCTAACACAATCCAAACAATAGATACTAATGCTGTGGCACCATAACTGTGCGCCATCGTCCCTAAAATATTCTTTTTGCGTACCATGCCTGAGTAAAACAACGCCAACCCTGGAATAGTCATTAGGAGCACTAATGCAGTAGAAATTAATACCCAAGCCGTGTCGCCCGCATTTAGCGTAGGCGTGTCAGCTGCATGAGCCACCAATGGAGATAACAACAATAACGATAAAATTGATTTAGTAGATACTAGTGGCTGTAAAAATTTGGCAAAAGCTGCCCTTGTAATGACGGCATTCATCGTAACCCCCTTAAAATTATTTGAGATAGTCGTTAAGCGGCTTGATAGGTCTGCGTTAATGTTTAAAGGATGGTCGACTTTAAAAGTTAACAAGCGTTGCCACAACGACAGTCATGATAGTGTTAGATAGCGTTAGCGCCTGTTTCACCCGTACGGATACGAATCACTTGTTCTAATGGTGATACAAAGATTTTGCCATCACCGATTTTGCCCGTGCTAGCCACGCGAGTGATAGCTTCAATCGCTGCATCAACCATTTCGTCAGTCACTGCAATTTCTAACTTAACTTTGGGCAGGAAATCAACCACATACTCAGCGCCACGATACAATTCAGTATGGCCTTTTTGACGGCCAAAACCTTTTACTTCGGTAACTGTGATACCTTGAACGCCAATCTCAGAGAGTGACTCACGCACATCGTCTAGTTTGAACGGTTTTAAGATAGCCGTAATTAATTTCATAATAATTTCCTTTTAAGTGCCGCTTATGGTTGGGTTAGTTACTAGCTGCTGCAGTGGCTTAATAGCGATTACCCTAAACAGCATTCGTATAGCGAGTTGAAAATGGTAGTTTGGATAATTCAAAAGCTATGCCAACTTTCATAAATGTCCTATTTTTAAGGGGGTAAAAAATACAACCTATTGAAAATAAAGCAAAAACTTTTTTATGGTTTCAATGCGACCATCACACAGAAAGCGTAATTTTATTATAACGAAAAAATAAAAATTCCTCTAATGTAAATCAGTTATTGCACCAAAAAGGTTATTTGGGTGCCATTAACGATTTTGTAGATAATTTTTAGAATTATTTTAATAATTAGCGATAAAAACAAAATAATTGCACCAAAAAAGTGCATTTTGCTGTCTAATATAGTCAAATTTGTTGGGTAATACAGATAAAGAGTATATCTTCATCGCAAAAATCGTAGCATTTAAACCGTCTTTTATTGCGGTCACTACAAAACATGAAAACTCACATTTAATCGCAAAACTTTTTGTCATAAAATGGTATGATAGAAAACGTCTTTTAGCTTATGCGGCAAGTATTGTTATTGCCTTATCTAGCGGTACCCTTATTTAAGTGTTACAAGTTTAAGTATTATAAGTTTAAGTGTTACAAGGAATTCTCGTGAGCCAACTCTCTGCCACTCAATCAGCCGTTTCACCTGCTTCAACCAACCAAAGCATGCAATCACCATCGAGCATGATTCAACGTGGCAATGGATTACAAGTGGTGGTTGGACTTGGCAAATCAGGCTTGTCGGCAGTCAACTATTTACACGCGCTTGGCTACCCCGTAGCTGTCACCGATGCCGGTCTGCCCAAACTTGCCGAGCATTTGCCAACCGATATAGTGACCAAGTTTGGGGCATTAGATGGCGAATTGTTGGCAGTGGCAGATCGCATTATCATCAGTCCTGGTATTGACCCTTACTTGCCTATATTTGATGGCGCACGTGCGAAAAAAATCGCGATTGTCAGTGATATTCAATTGTTCCATGAGGTAGCTAAACAGCGACATATTCCGATTATTGCGATTACCGGCTCTAATGCCAAAAGCACCGTCACCACCCTGGTTGGCGAGATGGTCAAAAATGCGGGGTTTAAAGTCGGTGTCGGTGGTAACTTGGGAACGCCCGCGCTTGATTTGCTACTTGAGCCCATACAGATGGCGGTGCTTGAGTTATCTAGCTTTCAACTACAGACCACCACCAATTTGGCCGCTAAAGTAGCCACCGTGCTTAACATGTCGCCTGACCATCTAGATCGCCATGGCAATATGCTCGGCTATCACCAAGCCAAACACCGAATTTTCCAAGGCGTGCAATCCATTGTGGTCAACCGCGAGGACTTGCTTAGTCGTCCGTTGGTATCCGATGATATGCCCACCATTAGCTTTGGTAGTAACGCACCTGATATGAATCAGTACGGATTGATAAAAGATAGCGATGGTGAAATCTGGCTAGCACGGGGTCGCGAGCGGTTGCTCAATGAAAAAGACGTGCCGATCAAAGGTGAGCATAATTTGATGAATGCGCTGTCAGCCCTAGCAATTGGCGAACTAGCAGGTCTGCCGCTAGACAGTATGTTAACAACATTAAAAAACTTTGTCGGGCTGCCACATCGCTGTGAATTTATCACAACCACCCATCAGCTCGATTGTTTTGACGACTCCAAAGGCACTAACATTGGCTCGACCATCGCGGCAATTTTGGGGCTAGGTAAAGTATATGCGCCCAAAGGCAAAAAACTTGCAGTGATTTTGGGCGGGCAAGGTAAAGGTCAAAACTTTGCTGAACTGGCAAAACCCTTGATGGATTATGCGCAAGTGGTGTACTTTATTGGAGAAGATGCCGATAAAATCGCGGCTGATTTGGCATCAGCGGGTTTAGATGCTCACAATCCTGCAGGGATTGTATTAACCAAATGCCAAACCCTGGAACAAGCGGTCAGTCAAGCTTGGCAAGACCAGCCAACATTCCCCGCTTTAGGCGTATTATTGCTATCACCCGCTTGTGCAAGTTTTGATCAGTTTAGTGGCTATGTGGAACGTGGACAAGTTTTTCAACGCTTAGTCAAACCCCAATAATCATTCGCTAGTGTATTTTTAATATTTAGGTTGTGTTATGCCCGCGCCCCATTCAACTACTTCTTCACTTTCTTCATCCCTCTCAGCTAACAGTGTTTCTGCTAAGAAAAGCCGCCAGTGGATTCCGCCCATTAATTCGGTGCTATTGACCACGGTGGCAACCATTATGGTATTTAGTCTGTTGATGGTGGCGTCCGCGTCAATACCTTTTGCACAAACCAAAAAACTGGGTGATTTTTACTTTTTCTATCACCAACTGGCGTACATGGGAATCGGTGCAGTTCTTGGTTTACTGGTGTATTTTATCCCGCTTCGCAAGACGTTTCGCTTAGATTTTATTATGTATGCGCTACTGGCTTGTCTTTTGCTGATTATTTATACCCTAATCGGTGGGTCAGTGATTAACGGCAGCAAACGCTGGATTGAATTGGGTGGTATCAACTTTCAGCCCTCTGAATTGGCAAAATTGTTGATGATTTTGTACACCTCAGATTATCTGGTGCGCCGATCAGAAGAGATTCGCAACCATTGGAAAGGCTTTTTGCGGCTAACACTGATAGCCATGGGGCTGATCTTATTTATCATGTTGCAGCCTGACTTTGGCTCGGTGGTGATTATTGCGACCTGTATTGCGGCGATGATTTTTGTCGGTGGCTTACCCATGCGCCAGTTTTTTATCATCATGGGTGCCATGTTTTTGGCAGGCACCATGGCGATTATGGGGGCAAGTTACCGACTAAAGCGGGTAACCTCGTTTTTAGATCCGTTTGATGACTTAAAAAATAGTGACTATCAGCTAGGTCGCAGTATTGTAGCCTTTGCCCGCGGTGAATGGTTTGGTGTCGGCTATGGGGAAAGTATCCAAAAACTCTCCCATTTACCGGAGGCGCATACCGATTTTTTACTAGCGATTACCGGTGAAGAGTTAGGCTTAGTGGGTGTGTCGTTTTTACTGGTGTTACAAATTATTTTGGTCACCACGGTTATGCGCATTAGCTACCAAGCGCTAGCACGGCACCAAACACGCTTAAGCTATTTTGCGTTTGGGGTTGGGATTTTGTTCTTTGGGCAAATTTTTGTTAATGCCGGCATGACCATGGGGATGCTACCTACCAAAGGGTTAACCATGCCATTTTTTAGCTATGGTGGTTCTTCTATGGTGGTTAATCTGGTTATCGTCGGATTGTTGATGCGAATTATCAAAGAAAGCCCAACAATTCCTGCCAATCAATGTCGTTATTATTAACGGCTTGCCAAAAGATTTTGTAAACTATCAACTTTTATACGCTGTTTGCCTTGCAGCGGCGTATGAGTCCATTGGCAAACCGCCTGCTCGAGCATCGTGGTTGGTTTATCCATATCAACCGGTGGCTGTTGTAATAATTGCAGTGCGGTCTTAATAAGTTGGGGTGCGGGGTAAGATTGAATCGGCTCGGCAAGCGTTTGTTTAGACAGTTTTTGCCCTTGTGCATTCACCAAAATGGGTAAGTGATAGTAGTATTGGTTAGGGGGAAAATTTAAATAATCCGCGATGACCATTTGCGGTATCGTCAATGGCAATATATCCAAGCCGCGCACAATTTGATTGACGTTTTGTAGTGCGTCATCAATCACCACCGCAAGCATATAATTAATCATGCCTTTGTTGGCGGTTGGCGTATTTGAGAAAGACCGCCCAATGCGCCGCCTTCTGACCACAATATCACCCTGTTCTAGTTGCGGATTGCCCGAAATCACCCCTTGCAGCTGATCGAAAAAAAGCATTGGGTTATCTGGCATCACTAAGCGTATGGCATAATCGCGCGATAACCGCTTATGGACACAGATTCTGGGATAAGGGTATTGGGTGTTGGGGTGGGCGAGTTGATAAGTTTGCAGGTATTTACGACTGCAATCACAGCCATAACTTACTGCTTTTAGCTGCTCATCCAATAACGCGTGATACGTGTTTAGGTGTTGCGACTGGTAACGAACGTTACCATCCCAGTGCAAGCCTAATCGATCCAAATCTGCTAAAATCAAATCGCTAAATTTTGGATGACAGCGCTCAGTATCAGTATCTTCAATCCGTAATAGCCACTGGCCTTGCGCTTGCTTAGCGATACAGTAACTGGCAATCGCAGTCACCAGTGACCCCAAATGCAAAGCTCCCGTCGGAGAGGGAGCAAAGCGACCAATAACAGGAGATGTTGATAAATTAAGCATGACCCCATGCTTGTTTTTCTTTAATCTCTGATAAGGTTTTGCAATCGATACATTGGGTTGCGGTTGGACGGGCTTCTAAACGACGCAAACCAATCTCCACACCGCAAGTCTCACAAAAACCGTAGTCGCCACTGTCAATTTCAGCAATCGATTTATCAATCTTACGAATCAGTTTACGCTCACGGTCACGCGTGCGCAGTGCCAATGCAAACTCTTCTTCTTGGGTGGCGCGGTCATTAATATCAGGCATCGCCGTTGATTCATCTTGAATATAAGATTTGGTTGATTCAGCTTCGCTAATTAACTGCTCTTTCCAATCTAATAAAATTTTTCTAAAATGCGCAAGTTGTGCGTCATTCATATATTCTTCTTCAGCCGCTGGCTGATATGGGGTAAAGCTTAATTCACGTTCATTTTGGGCAGATGCCATAGCTAATTCCTTTAAAAACCGATAGTGATACAATTTTAAGTTTACAATTTCATTACGAGTTCAGCACTTAAGCCAATGACACCGCGTTATTAACGCTTTAAACACTGCAATTCGCCAGTATATGAAATCAAACTAAAATAAACGCTAAAACCTTAATAAACAAGCTAACCAAACTTTCACGACATTAAGTTTATGAACATAAGTTCAACGACCATGAAAAATTAGTCAGATAGTATCTGTTCTTTTGATACCAGTTGCAAGTAACCCATTGTTATATAAATTTATCCAACGTAAACCAGGCGCAATTTCGTCAATGGTATAGTCTTTACACAAGGGTTTAAACTGTAGGCTGGTCGATGGGCAGCCAAACACAGATATCCCATAATTAATCTTATGCATTTCTTGGTGAATATGACCGACAAATATAGCTTTAATGCGGTCTAGATACGGCATTACGACTTCCCAAAAACGGTCCGCATTGATTAGGGTGTACTCATCAAGCCATGTTGAATCGATTAACACCATCGGATGATGACAAAAAATTGCACAAGGGCGACTGGCATTCGCCAACTGTTGCGCCAGCCACCGCAATGTCTGCTCGTCAATTTTGCCATGACTGTGTCCCTCACAAGAGGAGTCTAATAACAATAAGTCCCAATAATCGGTGGCAATACTATAGCAGTTTTGCAGGCGAGTATCTGCTTTGACTGGCAAATGACGGCGCTGGGCAAAAGGTAGATGATTATCAAGCTCTAGGGTCACATCATGATTGCCTGGAATGGCTATAAACGGAATGTCGACGTCGTTTAAAGTTGCAAATAAACGGTCATAATTTTGTGGGGTAGGTTCATGGCATAAATCCCCCGTCAGTACCAATAAATCAACATCATCGCGCTGTTGTCGAACTAAGGATAATACCGATTCAAATGTGTCTGCGGTATTAACGCCATTCATTAGCTTATTAGGGTCATTAAAAAGATGCAGATCACTTAATTCAATAATTGAAAAATAATCAGCATGGTGTTGTGATATCGAACTTGGCAGTAACGTCACTCAGTTATCCTTAGAATAATGACGGTAATCGTGGCAGTACAACTTTATCAAACAACGGTTAATTGACTTAAGTCAATCAAATAAGGCATGTTTTATATCACAAATGCTCATAATTGACAAACACAATAACAAAATAATTGTTGGCTGAGTCTCATTCTAAGCATTCGATAAAAAAAAGGTGGCTATTGGCAGCGCTGACAAACACCTGAAAGCTCAATAATGCTTGACTGAGTGGCAAAATTGGTCGATTGCTCAACCTCAGTTAGCATGGTCTGGATAGATGGGTGGCTAAACTCTTGTACCTCGCCACAGCATCGACAGACCAAAAAAGCGGCAACATGGCGATCGGTGGGCTGAGAGCAGGCAAAAAATGCCTTGCTGGAATTTAATTGATGAACCAAGCCATGTCTGAGCAAAAACTCCAAACTACGATATACAGTTGGCGGTGCGACGACTTTTTCGCTCGTTGATTGCAGCAAATCCAATAATTCATACGCTCCAATGGGCTGCGCGGCAAGTAAAATTAAACGATACACCTGCTCTCGCAATGCCGTAAAACGTAAACCTTGCGCTTGGCAATCTTGTTTTATCTGAGCAATCTGTGCTTCAATCTGCTCGGCGGTCATTTGTTGCATACACATGGACATAGATATAGATAGGTGGTGACAATTTGCGTCGTAACTATTGGCTGATTGAATAGAACTTCCAGCTGATTGAATAGAAGGTTGGGTCATATCACATAAAATCATCAATAACTATCAAATTACTTTAGCATGAAAACCGCATAATTTGTCTGCGAAATTAGCAGTTCGGCTATAAAACTACCTGACAATATAACAAGCCTAATAACACACTATTCATAATGACTGGCGATTAACGTCAGCATAGATAAAACAACCTTTAGCAAAATTTTAATCAAGATTCTGCTATACTACTTTTATCATTCCTGCCCACAATCAGCCAGCCCTTATTTTGCTATGTCAAAACCTGCCAAGCCATTTGACCCACAGTCTATCCAACAATCCATCAACAAGCAGTCATGGCTGATACTTGGGCTGGTTGCCATCGGGATTGTATGGGATGTTTGGCAAGGCAATAGCCAGTATACCGTGAGTAAAAATCTGCTAGCAGGTAGTGTGTTAGGGTGGGTGAGTCAAATCATCTTTGCTAAAATTTCCCTGAGCAAATCGGGCTATCAGCAGCGTCGTCAAATTGTTCATCGTTTTTACCAAGCGCATATGGCAAAGTGGGTGTTGACCATTATTGGGTTTGCACTGATTTTTCTGCTGTTAAAACCGCTAAATGCCCTTGCGGTATTCGCGGGCTACTTAATTTTGCAAATGAGTTACCTCATTATCACTTACCGAAATCCTTGGTAAAAAAAGGCTATTTACATTTATCTCGTAATCCTGGAAATAACCTAAACTAAATCACAAATAAATCTATTTAATCCTTTACAAAAAGGTAACAGTTGAATTAATATAGTGAAAATTTTTTGAAGGTGCGATTGCTCAGCGCTAATTGGCTAAAAAGAATTAGTTTTCAAGCAATTGCATATATGTTTTACTGATGACCCACTTATTTGAGTCAAGCAAAACACAGTAGGTCGATAGCCTATATTATTACGTTGATAAACAATCCGTTTATTCACGGTTCATCACCTTAGTTAAGCAGATTGCTTAAACGCCTCGATGTGCCTTTGACGTCATGTTTGCACTTCTCATTGAGTATCATCAGCTCAGTTAGATACGATTATAGTGTTAAGTTACAAATTTTTGTGATTAGACGAAATATCTGACGCTAACTCCCTCTATTATCGGCTCAATATAAAAAAGAAGTTAAGATTATGGCAGAAGCAAACGCAGAAATTACTTCAAATGAGTATATCAATCACCACTTGACAAACTGGACTTTCGGTAATCACCCAACAGAAGGTTGGATAGTTGCCGAAACCAAACAGCAAGCTTCTGAAATGGGTTTTAATGCGATTCATTTAGACTCAATGCTGTGGTCGATTGGTTTAGGGGTGCTTTTTTGTGCCATTTTTTATATGGTGGCAAAAAGAGCAACCTCGGGTGTACCCGGCAAAATGCAAGCTTTTATTGAAATGATTGTGGAGTTTGTTGATAGTAACGTTCGTGATACTTATCATGGCACATCAAAAGTTATTGCGCCATTGGCATTGACAATTTTTGTGTGGATTTTCTTGATGAACTTCATGGATCTTCTGCCAGTTGATTATTTGCCTGTAATTGCACAAAAAATTGGTGGTTTGCTAGGACATAACCCACACCATGTTTACATGAAAGTCGTACCAAGTACTGACCCAAATGTGACGCTTGGTATGTCGTTCTCAGTATTTGCACTGATCATTTTTTATAGTATTAAAGAAAAAGGTTTTGGCGGTTTTATTGGTGAATTAACCCTTCATCCATTTAGCGCAAAAAACCCAATCGCTAAAATCTTATTGATTCCAGTGAACTTTATCCTAGAGTTTGTAACTCTAATCGCAAAACCTATCTCACTTGGCTTACGACTATTCGGTAACATGTATGCAGGTGAATTAATTTTTGTGTTAATCGCCCTTATGCCATTTTGGATTCAATGGGTGTTATCAGTACCGTGGGCAATCTTCCACATTTTAGTAATCACTTTGCAAGCGTTCGTTTTCATGATGCTAACCATTGTCTATCTTAGCCTTGCATCACAAACTGAACATTAATTTCAAAACAGTAATGAGGATACATCAATGACTCTAGAAGGTATGACCGTTCTTGCCGTTGCTTTGCTAATCGGTTTAGGTGCACTAGGCACAGGTATTGGCTTTGCAATCTTAGGTGGCAAATTCTTAGAGGGCGTCGCTCGTCAACCAGAACTAGGTTCACAATTGCAAACTCGTATGTTCATCGTGGCAGGTCTTCTTGACGCCGTACCGATGATCGGTGTTGGTATTGCAATGTTATTGTTATTCGCAAATCCTTTAGCAGGTTAATAGGTACACTATCAGTACAATGTCCACATCATCTTATGTGGACAAGGATTGAAGAAACTTAATTAACGAGGGATTCTAAGTGAATATCAATGCAACCCTAATTGGACAATCGATTGCATTCGCCATCTTCGTGATGTTTTGCATGAAGTTTGTGTGGCCGCCTTTGGTTGCTGCTATTTCGGATCGCCAACGTAAAATCGCAGATGGCCTAAATGCTGCCGAAAAAGCCAAAGCAGACTTAGCAACTGCATCACAAGCTGCAGAGCAAGAGCTTATCGCAGCAAAAGCAAAAGCCGCTTCACTCATTGACCAAGCGAACAAAAGCGCCAATCAAATGATTGAAGATGCCAGAGTGCAAGCACAAGTGGAAGGCGAACGTATTCGTCAGCAAGCGCGTGAAGCAATTGATCAAGAAATTAATAAAGCCCGTGAAGGTTTACGCGCGCAGGTTGCAGAACTTGCCGTACTCGGTGCCGAAAAAATCTTACAAGAAAAGGTCAATCCAGAAACTCATGCCAATATGTTAAACCAATTGGCAGCCAAGTTATAAGTAGCAATAGTACAGTGAGGATATGATGGCTGATTTATCAACCTTAGCAAGACCCTATGCAAAAGCAGCATTTGATTATGCTAAAGAGCATCACGCTGTCAATGAGTGGCAAGATTACTTAAACGTGATGAATGCCATCGTTAGTGATAAAGCATTTGCCGATTATATCAATAATCCAGCAGTTGCTGCACAAGCTAAAGTCGCTACTTTAAAAGACCTTTATAACCAAAGTTCACCTGAAGATAGCAATACCGTGTTTAAGACTTTAAGCACCGCTATTGAAGGTGGGGCACAAGCAGATTCCAATGCTTTTGTTAATTTTTTGACGCAACTTGCAGAGCAAGATCGTTTGGCATTATTACCCAGTATCAATGAGCGTTTTGGTTTATTAAAAGCCGCTGATGCAAAAGAAGTTCATGCGTATGTCACGTCGGCATATCCATTAACGCAAGTGCAAGAGCAACTCATTGAAAACCGACTTGCCACCTCCCTAGGCGCGAAGGTCGTACTACATGTTAATGTAGACCCTGCCCTACTTGCAGGTGTGACGATCAAGGTCGGTGACAAAGTAATCGATGACTCTGTACGTGGCAAATTAAAACAGTTAAAAACACAGCTGACGGCATAAATTTCAACAAAATTGATTCTAGTCAGTAAAAATTAAGGAACAGTGCAATGCAACAATTGAATCCAGCGGAAATCAGTAATCTGATTAAGCAGCGAATTCAAGACCTGACTGCGGGTGCCACAGCAAAGAACGAAGGCACTATTGTCATGGTATCTGACGGTATCGTACAGATTCATGGTCTTGAAGATGCCATGTACGGCGAAATGATTGAGTTTGAAGGTGGCGTATATGGTATGGCGCTAAACCTTGAACAAGACTCAGTCGGTGCGGTTGTTCTAGGTGAATACTTGAATCTCCAAGAAGGACAAAAAGCTTACTGTACTGGTCGTATTTTAGAAGTACCAGTTGGACCCGAGCTTTTAGGTCGTGTGGTAGATGCACTGGGTAATCCTATCGATGGTAAAGGCCCAATTAACGCCAAGTTAACGGATAAAGTTGAAAAAATCGCCCCAGGCGTTATCGACCGTCAATCAGTTGATGAGCCAGTAATGACAGGTTATAAAGCTGTGGATACCATGATTCCAATCGGACGTGGTCAACGTGAGCTTATCATTGGTGACCGCCAAACTGGTAAAACAGCCATGGCAATCGATGCGATCATCGCGCAAAAACACTCGGGCATTAAATGTGTGTACGTAGCCGTTGGTCAAAAACGTTCAACCATCGCAAACGTGGTACGTAAACTAGAAGAAACAGGCGCACTAGCTTATACAACGGTTGTGGTTGCATCGGCGTCTGAGCCAGCAGCGCTGCAGTACATCGCGCCATACTCTGGTTGTACTATGGGTGAATACTTCCGTGACCGCGGTGAAGATGCGCTTATCATTTATGATGACTTATCAAAACAAGCCGTAGCCTATCGTCAAATTTCATTGCTATTACGTCGTCCACCAGGACGTGAAGCTTACCCAGGTGACGTATTCTACCTTCACTCACGTCTATTAGAGCGCGCTTCACGTGTAAGCGCTGAGTATGTAGAAAAATTCACCAACGGTGCAGTAACAGGTAAAACAGGTTCGTTAACTGCCTTGCCAATTATCGAAACTCAAGCAGGTGACGTATCAGCATTCGTACCAACCAACGTGATTTCAATCACGGACGGTCAGATTTTCCTAGAGTCAAGTTTATTCAACTCAGGTATCCGTCCAGCGGTGAATGCGGGTATTTCAGTTTCTCGTGTGGGTGGTGCAGCACAGACTAAAATCATCAAAAAATTGTCAGGTGGTATCCGTACCGCATTGGCACAGTATCGTGAATTGGCAGCGTTTGCACAATTTGCTTCTGACCTAGATGACGCAACCCGTAAACAGCTTGACCATGGTCAACGTGTGACTGAATTGATGAAACAAAATCAATACGCACCAATGAGCATCGCTGAACAAGCTGCGGTAATTTATGCTTCTAACGAAGGCTATCTAGCTGATGTTCCCGTCAACAAAGTGGGTGCATTTGAAGCAGGTTTGTTACGTTACCTACGTGACCAACATGGTGATTTTATGGCAGACATTGATAACACTGCCAACTATAATGATGATATCGCAAACCAATTCAAATCAGCGATTGAAAACTATAAGCAAAATCATTCATTCTAAGATTCAGTGAAATTTTAGAACTGCATTGTCATAGAACAAATGAACAAAGGGGTTATGATTACTTTGTTCATTTTTCCAAATTTCGTCCATGTTACAACAATGGGCGTGGACTGAAACTAAACATGGCTGTATGGATTATTTATGGCAAGTTTAAAAGAAATTCGAGCAAAAGTTGCTAGTATTAAAAGTACCCAGAAAATTACTCGCGCCATGCAAATGGTTGCAGCGAGTAAGATGCGACGTGCCCAAGAACGTATGCAACTAGGTCGTCCTTATGCTGATAGCATGCGTCGAGTGGTTTCTCATCTGGTTAAAGCTTCACCAGACTACAAACATCCTTACCTAGTACCTCGTGCAGTTAATCGTGTTGGCTATATTGTAGTCAGTTCTGACCGTGGACTTGCAGGTGGTTTGAATATCAACTTATTCAAAAAATTGATGCAGCACGTTAAACAACAAAAAAGTCAATCGGTTGAAACGCGTTTTGCGGTGATTGGTCAAAAAGGCGTGAGCTTCTTTAAAACATTTGGTGGTACGGTGATTGCAGCGGAAACTCACTACGGTGATAACCCAAGCTTTGAGCAACTCAGTGTCCCAGTTCAAGTAATGCTTGATGCGTATAATCGTGGCGAAATTGATGAAATTTACCTGGTATATAACGAATTCGTTAATGCCATGACCCAAAATCCCAGTGTGCAACGCTTAGTACCGATTGCGGCTGAGTCTTTGGTTGATGAAACGATGGCAAATCGTGAACACAGCTGGGATTACATCTATGAGCCCACTACCAAAGAGCTGCTTGATGGTTTGATGGGACGTTATGTTGAATCAATCGTCTATCAAGGTGTGGTAGAAAATATTGCTTCTGAACAGTCTGCACGTATGGTTGCTATGAAAGCAGCAACGGATAACGCAGGTAACTTAATTAACGAATTACAATTGGTTTACAACAAGCTGCGTCAAGCGGCGATTACCCGAGAAATTTCGGAAATCGTTGGCGGTGCTGCTGCTGTTTCATAATTGACCTACATTCAAGGAGAGCGTAATGAGTAGCGGTCGTATTGTACAGATTATTGGCGCGGTTATTGACGTTGAATTTGACCGTCAAAGCGTACCAAGAATTTATGATGCCTTAAAAGTCGAAGGCACAGAAACTACATTAGAAGTACAACAACAATTGGGTGATGGTATCGTGCGTACTATCGCCATGGGTTCTACTGAGGGTCTAAAACGTGGTCTACCAGTTAGCAACTCTGGCGCACCAATCTCTGTGCCAGTGGGTAAAGGTACCCTAGGTCGTATCATGGACGTTTTAGGACGCCCAATCGACGAAGCAGGTCCGGTAGAGCATAGCAACACTTGGGCGATTCACCGTGAAGCGCCAAGCTATGACGAACAATCAAACTCTACTGAACTTTTAGAAACCGGTATTAAAGTAATTGACTTACTATGCCCATTTGCTAAAGGTGGTAAAGTCGGTCTGTTCGGTGGCGCGGGTGTTGGTAAAACCGTTAACATGATGGAACTTATCAATAACATCGCAAAAGCACACTCAGGTTTATCGGTATTTGCTGGCGTAGGTGAGCGTACCCGTGAAGGGAATGACTTCTACCATGAGATGAAAGACTCAAACGTACTTGATAAAGTTGCGATGGTGTATGGTCAGATGAATGAGCCACCAGGAAACCGTTTACGTGTTGCCTTGACCGGTTTGACCATGGCGGAATACTTCCGTGACGAAAAAGATGAGAACGGTAAAGGTCGTGACGTATTATTGTTTGTTGACAATATTTATCGTTATACACTAGCGGGTACCGAAGTATCAGCATTATTAGGTCGTATGCCATCTGCGGTAGGTTATCAGCCAACGCTTGCAGAAGAGATGGGTGTATTACAAGAACGTATTACTTCAACCCAATCAGGTTCTATTACTTCGGTTCAAGCGGTATACGTTCCTGCCGATGACTTGACTGACCCATCACCTGCGACAACCTTTGCACACTTAGACGCAACAGTGGTATTGAGCCGTGATATTGCTTCACAAGGTATTTACCCAGCGGTTGACCCACTAGACTCAACGTCGCGTCAGTTAGACCCATTGGTCATTGGTGAAGAGCACTATGCTGTTGCTCGTGGTGTCCAAGAAGTGTTACAACGCTTTAAAGAGTTGAAAGACATTATTGCGATTTTGGGTATGGACGAATTATCAGAAGATGATAAATTAGTGGTATACCGTGCACGTAAAATCCAACGTTTCTTGTCACAACCTTTCCACGTTGCAGAGGTATTCACTGGCTCACCAGGGAAATACGTACCAATCCGTGAAACCATTCAAAGCTTTAAAGCAATCTTGAATGGTGAGTATGATGACTTGCCAGAACAAGCATTCTACATGAAAGGTGGTATTGAAGAAGTGGTTGCTGCAGCAGAAAAACTACGCGGCTAATTTCTCAATCAAACCCTGTTAGTTTAAAATAAAGTAACAGGGTTTTATCAACCTAATTTTGCAATACCATAGGAGAGAACTGTGGCAACTTTACAATGTAATGTCGTCAGTGCGAAAGAAACTATCTACTCTGGTGAGATTAGTATGTTAATTGCTACTGGGGTAGAAGGTGAAGTCGGTATTTTGCCAGGACATATTCCTTTTATTACGCTATTAAAGCCGGGCACCATGCAGATCAAAACCAGCAATGGCAATGATGAAATGGTGTATGTATCAGGTGGTGTTTTAGAAGTACAACCGCATTTAGTGACGGTATTGGCAGATACGGCAGTACGTGCGCATGACTTAGATGAAGCCAAAATTTTGGAAGCACGTCGTCATGCAGAACAAAGCTTGCAAAATCAAAAAGCCGATATCGACACCTCTGCGGCTTTGGCAGCATTGGCAGAATCTTTGGCACAATTGCAAACCTTACAAAAATTCAAAAACCGTGCCTAATTTTGATGGTACTATGTTTAAAGACAGTGGCTATGACCACTGTTTTTTTTATGGGTGATTGAAAATATAAGTGCTTAAAAAAAGCGTGATTAAAAAAGGGTACTTAAAAATTTGCTAATTATCTTTTAAACTAAATTTAGCAAAAAATTTTATCCGTTACCAAACAGATAACCTTATATCGTATGTTTTTCCAGCTTTTTATATGTGGTATTTATACTTTTTTTATGTTTAGTTACGTTTTAACAATATTAAATTGGCTATTTTTTCGCTAAATTAATTCAATTATATTGTAGTAGTACAGGTAATGCGTAAACTTTCATTACCTATTGCCGATAGATAAATAAAGATATATTCTGATATAAGTATTAAGAGTATGTATAAAATTTTTTGGAGGAAATTATGTCAGAAGAAGAGTTAATACCCCGCGTATTGATTGTAGAGGATGATGAGCGTCTTGCAACCTTGACCCAAGATTATTTGCGTAAAAATGGTCTAGATGTGGCAATTGAAACTGATGGTAACCGTGCGATTCGTCGTATTGTCGCTGAGCAGCCTGATATGGTGGTGCTTGATGTGATGTTGCCAGGTAGTGACGGTTTGACGGTATGCCGTGAAGTACGCCCTCATTTTCATAACCCTATCTTAATGCTAACCGCGCGTACCGAAGATATGGACCAAGTATTAGGTCTAGAAATGGGTGCGGATGACTACGTGGCAAAACCCGTTCAGCCGCGTGTGTTATTAGCGCGTATTCGTGCGCTATTGCGCCGCTCTGATACCGCGCCAACTGATGAAGTGCCGCAGCGTCTTGAATTTGGCGATTTGGTTATTGATAACGGCGGTCGTTCGGTTACTTTGAATGATGAGCTTGTTGACTTTACCAGTGCAGAATATGATTTATTGTGGCTGTTGGCATCAAATGCGGGTCGTATCTTATCGCGTGAAGATATTTTTGAACGTCTGCGTGGTATCGAGTATGATGGTCAAGACCGCTCGATTGACGTACGTATTTCTCGTATCCGTCCAAAAATTGGTGATGATCCAGAAAACCCAAAACGTATCAAAACCGTTCGCAGTAAAGGCTATCTGTTTGTCAAAGAAAACTAACAGAGTATTGATAAACACAGTATTGAAAAAAGTCAGCATCAAGCTGGCTTTTTTTATCGCTATTACTGGTAACTTTGCTACCTAGCGATTGGCAGATTTAGCACAACAATTTGCTACGTTACTAGACAATCGCTTCATGAATTTTACATTGTAATATTAATTTTGCTAGGTAATAATACGGCTATTATCTTTTGACCTTAACCCTAGATTTTTATGCCACTATTATCGTCCTTAAACCAATCCATCTTTCTGCGGATTTATGCAGGTCTGTTACTTATCTGTTTGTTGGTTGCGTTGTTTGCGCAATTGCTTATCACCACTATCAACGCAGAGCGCGTACAGACTTATCGCGAGGATATGGCATCAGCGGCATTTTATCTCATTGACTCAGGGTTGTCGCGCCAAGTAACGGCGCAAGAGCGTAATTTTTGGCTCTCTGATGTCAGTACCTTATTTGATACTAAGTTTGAAATCGAACCTACCTCAAAAGCGGATTTTAAAACCAGCGAAATTAATCGACTCAACAAACAACAAGCCGTAGTACGTTTTAATGGCGATACCAATACCGCAGAGATTTATCATAAAGTCTCGGGTGAGAATAACGTCTTGCATGTCAGCGTCAATAAACTCAATGAGCAACAAATTAAAGGGATAGGTGTGTTGCTGCTCGATGATTTGTCTTACTATCGCACCTTGGCAGAAAAACAGCAACGCTTGCAACAAATTCAAAAATTTTTCCCTTTTAAGCTCACCTTGCAATCCGTTAATAAACTGCAACTTGATACCGACCAAAAAGCGCGACTGTATCGCAAAGATATCGTGATTATGTTCCGTGACAATACCAGTGTAGAGAATTCATCGATTCGGGTACTAGCGCCGACTGAACTCCAAGATACTGTGGTGGATTTGGGACCCATTCCACTGTTTAACTGGTTTCCGCTTAATCTGATTATTAGTATCACGCTCATTAGTATGTTCTTAATCAGTCTAGGGGTGTATGCGCTGATTTTCCCATTAGAGCGTAAACTGCAGCTCATTCAAAGCGGTATCACCAAAGTGCGCGAAGGTAAGCTCAATACCAAAGTAAAAGTCGTGGGCGAAGATGAAATTGCCCATCTAGCGGCAACCTTTAATAGTATGACTGAGCACATCCGCCGTTTGATTGAATCCCAGCGCGAGTTGACCCGTGCCGTATCCCATGAGCTGCGTACCCCAGTAGCACGTATTCGCTTTGCCGTGGATATGCTGGCTGATACGGATGATTATGAAGATCGGATGAGTCAGCGTGATTATATCGACCAAGATATCGAATCGCTCAATGGCTTGATTGATGAAATTTTGACCTATGCCAAGCTTGAAGAAGGCTCACCTAAAATGGACTGGGAAGATGTCGATTTGCAAGAACTCGTTTCGCAGATTGTCCGTGAGACCAATGCGCTTGGTAAACCTGTCACCGTCAAAGTAGGTAAGGTGCAAAAAGGTGCGTTTGCACAAGCTGATAGACGCTATTTACACCGCGTGTTGCAAAACTTGGCAGGTAATGCCACCCGTTATGCCGAAAGTACCATTATCATCTCAGCAGGCTTAGAAAAAAATGAAGCCTTTATCAGTGTGGAAGATGATGGACAGGGTATTCCAGAAAAAGACCGTGAAAAAGTATTTATCCCGTTTGCTCGTCTGGATGATAGTCGTACCCGTGCCTCGGGTGGTTATGGTCTCGGCTTATCAATCGTGTCTCGAATTGCGTTTTGGTTTAATGGTCGCATGTCAGTGGATGAAAGCCCGACCTTGGGTGGGGCGCGATTTATCATGAAATGGCCGAAAAGCCAGCTAGCATCAAGTATTGAAGCCGATGAAATTACCCAAAAAAGTAGCGAGAAAAAATACACGGATGAGCAAGGGTCATAAGCTCGTTACGAGTGATGCTTGCAAATTTGCTCAAACTGGGCTAAATTTCAGTGAGTTATGCAATGGTTTAGCAAAATTTGCGCACATCAATTAACCGATGAGCGAAATCATCACAAGCGAGGATGGCATGCGTTACCTGTTTTTAGCCTTGGTGGCACTCAACATGGCGGTTTTCGGTTATTATAGTTTTTTGCGCAAACCTACTGAAAGCCAGTCCGTCTCACAGGCGCGCGCAGCATTGATTCATCCTGTCACAGCCACCGATGTGTCAAGTGAACTACCCCCCATGATTGGTACTAAAAAGTAAAAATTGGTATCAAAAATCAAGGCTACCAAAACCAAAGCTACCCAAACCAAAGTTACTAAGGAATCATGGTTAGCCTAACCTATTAAGTAACCAATTAGTCTTCTGTCATCTTTATTCTATAATCGGAATATTCACCATCACTACTAAGCCGCCGCCATTGGGCTGATTACGAGCGATGACGCTACCATTGTGCAGGTGAGTAATGCGGCTTACAATCGCAAGCCCAAGTCCACTCCCTTGCGTGGTACGTGCCGTTTCGCCCCGCTCAAACGGCTGCATAATCCGCTCAAGCTGATCTTCGGCAACGCCTTGCCCTTCATCGCTAACTTTAATGGTTAAGTATTTTTGTCTAGAGGTTATCTCTGACGTTAGGGTTTCATCGGTGACCACTTGCTCAGTAGGTCGTAGCTCATCATCAATGCCAATCTCAATATGAATGGGCGGCTGACCATAGCGACAAGCATTATTGACCAAATTAACGATCAGACGCTTAATGGATAAGGGTCGCAATGGCACACTGGGCAGATCGTCTTGGATATCGATAATAAATGGGGTGGGGGCAAACTGCACCACAATCTCGTTAATGATCGGACGCAGGTTGGTCAATCGTACCGCTTCATCTGAGCCATCTTTCATAAATGAAATAAACTGCTCCAAAATCGCGTCCATGTCCTCAATGTCATACACTAGCCCTTCCCGCAAAAACTCATCGGGTAGCATCTCAGCTGTGAGTCGCATCCGCGTCAGTGGTGTGCGCAAATCATGGGAAATACCAGCGAGCATAATATTGCGTTCTTTTTGGGTTTGGGTCAGGTTATGAAACAGTCGGTTAAATGCCAAATTTACCTGACGAATCTCTGTTGAGCCTTCATTGGTTACCAAATTGTTGGCATGTCCAAGGGTGATGTAATCAATCGCCACTTTTTGTAGGCGTTTGAGCGGGCGATTTAATTGTCTGACCAAAAATAAAATAGTCAGCAACGTGGCAAGCGGAATCCCCAATAAGAAAAAATAAATCGACGTTGGGCTATATTTGGCATAAAACTTGACGGGCTCTTGCAGCCAAACATCCGGATGCGCGCTGTCTTGAATATACAAAATCGGTACGGGTTTGAATTTAAAATTGACCGATACAGGACGCTGCATCACGGTTTCCATCTGTGTTGCCATCCGCTGGGTAAAATAATCCACCAAGGTTTTTTCTTGAAAAGAAGGTATCTGTTGTGGGTCAGTAATTACGTTAATATGTGAGGCATCAATGATCCAGTTTTTAAGCTCGGGATTGTTTTTAAAATCTTTATCCGCTTTATCAATCATCAACAGCTGATTGGCAAGATAAGTCGCATGGTTTTGTAGCTCTGGTAAATACAGACTGCGCCAAAAAAACCACAGCGACAACGCCACGCTCACCAGTACCATCAACATCACCATCAAGGTGGTTTGCCAAGTATGGCTATAGCCTTTGAGTTTGGGTAAATGCGGTTTCATGCTGGGGTATCCTGATGGTGGCTGTACAGCTGAGTCAAAACGGGCAACGGTACTTGCATCCTGTTATAATACGCAGATAGCTTGGCAAAATTAAAGGGGCAATCATGCAGTTTTCAAAGTTTGGTGAAAAGTTTACCAAAAACAGCGGTATTTTGCAGTTAATGGATGATTTGGGCAATGCGCTTAACAGTGAGCAACCGATTAATATGCTCGGCGGTGGCAATCCAGCACGTATCGATAAAGTTAACCAAACCTATTGGTCGGTGTTTAAAACCCTAGCTGAAGGTGAGATGGGCTCAATGGCCATCGAAAATATCGGAAACTACTCAACGCCGCAGGGCGATGCCAAGTTTATTGCCGCATTGTTAGATTTTTTTAATCGCCATTATGATTGGGGACTTACCACAGACAATATCGCCCTGACCAATGGCTCACAAAATGCATTTTTTTATTTATTCAACTTGTTTGGTGGGCAGTTTGACGATACCACACAAGGCAGCATTGATAAAAAAATTCTATTACCACTTGCCCCAGAATACGTGGGATATGCCGATGCCCATGTGGATGGGCAGCATTTTATCGCAGTGCCACCCAGCATCGAATTTGTCCAACACCAAGGCGAAGACGGCTTTTTTAAATACCGAGTCGATTTTGATACGCTAGAAAATTTGGCTGAATTGCACAACGGCGAAATTGGGGCAATTTGCTGCTCACGCCCCACCAACCCAACAGGCAACGTGCTGACCGATGACGAAATGGCACGCCTTGAAGCGATTGCCAAGCGCTTTGATATCCCACTGATTATTGACAATGCGTATGGGATGCCATTCCCCAATATCATCTATAGCCAAGCCACGCTCAATTGGAATGAGCAAATTATTTTGTGCTTTAGCCTATCAAAAATCGGTTTGCCTGGGGTGCGTACAGGGATTGTGGTCGCCAATCCGCAGGTGGTCAAAGCGATTAGCAGCCTAAATGCGATTGTTAATTTAGCGCCGACCCGTTTTGGTGCGGCGATTGCTACGCCACTGCTACAAGATGACCGACTAAAAGATTTGTCAGACAATCATATTCGTCCGTTTTATCAAGGACAAGCCAAATTAGCCGTGCAGCTGCTAAAACAAGAATTGGGCGACTTGCCAAGCCCCTATAACAATGCGATGAAAATCCATAAACCTGAAGGCGCGATTTTCTTGTGGGTATGGTTTAAAGATTTGCCGATAACCACGGTGGAATTGTATGAGCGATTAAAAGCCAAAGGCACATTGATTATCCCTAGCGAGCATTTCTTTGTTGGCGTGGATACTGAAAACTTTAGACACGCGCATGAGTGCATTCGCTTAAGCATCGCCCAAGATGATGATACCTTGAGAAAAGGCATTGCCACGATTGGGGAAGTGGTGAGAGCGGTTTATGCCAAGCAATAAAAAAAGGCGCACATCGCGCCCTTTTACTGTTGTTTTGAACAACTAAATTTTCCACTCCACAAAATTCTTCAGTAGCTGCAATCCTGCGGTATGGCTTTTTTCGGGGTGGAACTGGGTCGCAAACAAATTATCTTTAATCACGCTAGCACAAAACTCGAGGCCATAATCACAGGTTGCCGCCACAATCGAGGTATCAGACGGCACACAATAAAAACTATGCACAAAATAAAAATGGGTATTGTCTTCAATCCCTTGCCATAGCGGATGCGCCAAATCCATATGGGTAATAGTATTCCAGCCCATATGCGGCACTTTAATGCGTTCATTTTTGTCATCTAGCCAATGATCATCAAAGCGTTTGACGTCACCCCCCAATACCCCTAGACAGTCTACCCCGTCATTTTCTTCTGAGCGCTCAAACAACGCCTGCATCCCCACACAAATCGCCATCACAGGCTTATTAAATACAGCCGTTTTGACAGCATCAGCAATACCTGCTGCCTGCATCTCTGCCATACAGTCGCGCATTGCCCCTACGCCAGGAAAGACGATTTTGTCCGCTGCCGCAATCACCGCAGGGTCACGCGTGATCGACACATCAGCGCCCACTGCCGTCAAGGCTTTACCCGCCGAATGTAAATTACCCATGCCATAATCTAACAATGCAACCTTTGTCATCTGTTATCCTGTTGTCAAAAAAAGCCCAAAACTGCGATTAAACGCTGATATCACTTGGCGCTAATCTATCGTCAATTACTAAAGAAGTTTTGAAAAATGCCAAAATAGCCATTATATTAATATCATCACATTGCTGCGCAAATAGCACTATTTGCAAAATTTTAAGGACAATAATAATGGCAGAAAAAAACTATTATGACATTTTAGGCGTCGATAAAAAAGCCAGTGAAGCAGATATTAAAAAAGCCTATCGCAAACTGGTGCGACAATATCACCCTGATATCAACGACTCACCCGATGCCGACGCCAAAATGGGTGAAATCAATAACGCCTATGAAACGCTCAAGGACGCTGAAAAACGCGCCCAATACGACCTGATGCTCGACAATCCTTATATGGGTCAAGGCTTTGGCGGTATGGGGGGCGGCATGGGCGGCGGTCAGGGTTTTAATGCCAATATGAGCCAAGCGGATTTGGATGAAATCCTTCGCCAGTTTGGCGGTGGGGCTGGCGGTCGTCAGTCGCAAGGCGCGGGTGGCTTTAGATTTGATGATATTTTCTCAACATTTGGAGGCGGTGCAGGCGGGTTTGCAGACGGATTTGGTGGCAGACAGTCGCAACGCTCGAGCAAAGGCGACGATCAGCATGCCGAGTTATCAATTGATTTGAAAGCCACTTATGAAGGCGATATCCGTAAAATCAGCCTAAATTTACCCGTACAAACCGCGACAGGGCTGGATTATCAAACCAAAACCATTGAAGTCAAAATCCCCAAAGGTATTGCCGAAGGGCAACAAATTCGCTTGGCAAAACAAGGCAATCCAAGCCCGTATGGCGGTGATAATGGCGATTTGTACCTAAAAATCAAATTTAATCACCCAGACAATATCCGTGTAGAAGGCAAAGACGTGTTCCAAACGGTAGACGTTGCGCCTTGGGAAGCAGCTATGGGCGGTCAAATCACGGTCAACACGCCTGCTGGCAAGGTCAATGTCAATGTCCCAAAAAATAGCCGCACGGGTACCAACCTGCGCCTTAAAGGTAAAGGTATCCCAGCCAAAGAAGCCGGTGATTTGTATTTAAGTTTAAATATCGTGTTGCCAAAAATTGATACAGACGCAGATATCCAAGCGTTTGAAGCGTTCAAATCGGCATTTGCCTCGTTTGCGCCAACGCGCTAATCTATTGATAATTAAGCTCTAGTGATAACTAAGCAATAAAATAGGCAGTACAATAAAAAAAATGACAAACCAGCACCAAACATAACTATAGAGACACAACAGGAGTGCAACATGGCTCAAACCACCAATACGGATTTATCATTACGGTTAACCTTAGATGATTTGATTATGGCGAGTAGTTGGGATAAAAGCTGGGTATTAGCGCTAATGGATGAAGATATTATTTATGCTGAAACACCTGCTATCGACAGCCAGCCCTATTTTAATAGTGCACAATTGACCACAGTGCGCCTTGCCTCACGCCTACGCCGCGATTTTGACGCCAGTCCGCAAGCGATTGGCTTGATATTAGCGCTACTTGACGAGCTAAGACCGCTTCGGCAGTTACAGCGGCAAATCACGCTCACGCGAATGGTTCATGATGTAGATGACAGCTAGTAAACATCAAGTTAGCCAACATCAACTAGGTGAATTTAATGCTAAAAAAGGGCGGGTTATAGTGTGATAATCCGCCCTTTTTATTTGCTATAGTAAACGATTATTGGGTATAACCGTGGTTACGGAGCCAGTTTTGTAGGAGTTGGATTTCGGCTTGTTGGGTATCGATTAGAGTATTGGTAAGGCTACGCACTTTGTCATCGTTACCATATTTTGCAACCACTTGTGAGAACGCAATCGCGCCTTTATGATGAATCAGCACGGTTTGGGCAAACGCTTGGTCGGCATTTTTAGTCATGACCGTGTCCACCATTTCTTGCTGCATATCATCGATAATGCTATCGATTTCTTGCTGCGCTGCCACACTATCTGCCATCGGCTGATTAGGGTCCGCGGTGTTTTGAATCAGTTGCATGGCAAGCCAATTCTGTAATATTTGTGATTCATTTTGGCGTGAGCTGATAATGTCTCGGGCTAAACCTAGCAGTTCAGGGTTTTTGCCATATCGCTGCTCAATACTGGCAAGCGCGATGGTTTCATCAAAATGACTCAGCATAGCTTTGACAAAAATCATATCAGGCGAGATGGGTATATAGTCAAATTGATTGAGGGCGGTTGGCTCACTGGCTGCAGCCGCATCGATACTCGGCTGCTTGATGACAGTAAAATACGCTTCTTGATAGTCATTGATGGTACTTGAGTCAGGCATCACATAACCTTGTGCCAGTTGACTGACGGTAAGCATGTTGTTATTGATTGCCTGTGTGTCTAATACTTGTGGCAACGGTTTATCATCAAACTCTTGGGGCGCGCTCACGGTAGCAGCGGTAGGGGGTGCTGGCTGCTGAGAATCAGATTGCTCACAACCAATCATGCTGATAACTGCGATGACAAGCAAGATTGATGGTGCAGTGTTGGACATGCATCGGCTCCCATGCCTTGATTTTATACGGTGTGTTTTGAAATGATGATTGTAAGCATTAACTGTAAGCGTTGACTGTCAGCATTGATGATCAGTCTTAGGCAAGAGTATAAAGTAGGGCAAGCACAGTGACTATATCAATTGTGTCATGGCAGGTTACTTATCATTTGCTAACTGCTGATTGTGCTAGCTGTCGATTGTGCTAGCTGCCGCTTGCGGGCAATATCCCTGCCAAGGTAAAAAATGCGCGATAAGCGGCTACTTTTTTCTCCAAGCTTTGCGGGTAAGCGCGCGAGGTGGATGGCAACCGATAAATACCAAATGTTCGCCCAAAAGCGTTAACTTCAAGAAACTGATTGGTTTTTGGCAGTTTATAGGGTGTTTGGCTGGGATCAAAATAGGGTGACGCGGGGTCACTGATACTTTGGTTCACCAGCGCTATCAGCACTTCTGTGGCTTTGCCACCGGTGGTGTAAATCCACTTGACCTGCTCAAGCTGTGCCAAAACTTTACCCAAATTAACTGTAGCAACCACGGTCAGATGTTCATCAGCCGCATTGCCTTTTTCGCGGATGACATGAGTGACTGAGGGACATTCACCGATGTTATAAGCCTGTAAAAATGCTTTGATTTTTTCGGCATCAAAGCGTTTTTCGTCACCGACTCGAAAATAATCGATATCATCAAAAAACACCTTGCCCATGATACGCCACATATCGTTATAAAAATTTGGGTAATGAAATGCCATGCACCATTTGTCAGGTGTGGGCGGCATGGTACCCATCATCAAGACTTTGGTATCAGCAAAAAAGAAGTTACCAAACGGATGGGCTTCGACACGCGGGTCAGTCAATAAATCAGCAGACATATCAGTTTTTATTTCTAATTAAATACACGCCAAGCGCGGCACTGGCAATAATCGGTAACAGCACCATAAAAAATGGTGAAAATCCCGTGCTTAGACTGACAAACCCGACCAAATCTTGCAGATAACTAAATATCAAGCCAAAGAGCAGAGCAATCACAATGCGATAGCCCAAGCTTTGGTTACGCAAGGAGCCAAATACGAATGAACAAGCAACCAACACTAGCGATAGCATGGCAAAAGGCGACAATAGTTTTTTCCAAAAGGCAACTTCATGCTCAAGCGAGCGGCGTTTGTCTTTGGCGAGAAGCTGTTGGTGCTGCCATAATTCGGTCACTGACATGTTATCAGGGCTGCGTGTTAACAAATAAATCGCTGATGGCTCAATGGGTAATTGCACCGTCATAGTCGGGATGGTAGTCAACTGACTGTGTCCATCGGCAGCGATGATTAATTGTTTGATTTGTTGCAGCTGCCAGCCCGATGTCTTATCGGCGGTATTTTGACTGACAAAGCTGCCGGTATCGGCCTGCAGCACTTGCTGGATATGGGCAGTGTCGTCTAGCTGCCAAACTTTGATATTTTTGAGCTCGCCTTTGGTATTGGCATAGTCAATATTGATGATGCGGTTGGCTTGTTTGTCCCAATAACCGTTGATGGCACTTGATAGCAAAGGTTTGTCATGTTTGACTTGGTGCGCTAACTGATTGCTAGTTGGCACTACATACTGGCCAAGTAATAGACCGATAATGACAAAAAGAATCGCTGATTGCATCACCCAACCGACTATTTTAAAGCGGCTGATACCTGCTGATTGAATCACCGTCAGCTCACTGGTGTTGGCAAGCAAGCCTAGACCTACCACTGCGCCTAATAGCGTGCCAAATGGCATATAGTCAAGTAAATCACTGGGTGCACTATAGGCAATAAAACGCAAGGCATCTAAATAATTGTAATGATCATTGAGATCCTGCAACTCTGCTAAATAATCAAAGACGACTTTAAGTAGCCAAAGACCAATGATAGCCCCTGCCATGGCAAAAAGCGCTTGTTTTTTAACGTAACGAGATAAAATCATGGCTGACCGCCTGCGGGCAACTGACGACTTTGGCGACGATAGCGGACACGATGTACCACGCGGCTTTGCCAATTTAACAACAATGCAAATGCAATAAACCCAAGCATTAGCCAAATATATGCGTACTCACTAATGCTTTCTTTACCAATGGCAGTGCGTAGCGAAATGATACTAATCGCACAGCTAGCGAATATGAGCACGGAAGGTAACAAACGAAGCCAGCGTCCTTGACGGGGACGTACCTGTGCAAGCGGGGTAGCAAGCATCGCCGCAATGATGATCAGCCACGGCATGGTAAAGCGATAGCCTAGCTCGGCTTTGACTTCGGGTTTTTGGGTATTGGCGAGCAGTTTGGCAGTAGTTTGGGTTTCGACATTGGTTTCGGTAATTTTTTCGCTGGCAGGTTTTTCTAGGGTAATGCGATATTTTTCAAAACTGGCTTGGTTATATTTGGCTTGATTGGTGCCAAGCTCATAGCGACGACCCTGAAACAAATCTAGCTGCATTGAGCTATCCGTGTCTTTACTGGGTACTTGATAGGCGCGCGTGGCCGTGATGATGACATCGTTTTTGGCGATTTTGCCGCTTTTATCGGTTTGCTGCTGCACCACGTATAAGTTTTTGAGTTCACGTTTTTCTTTATCAAATTCATCGACGTAGAGATGATAGTTGCCACTGCTGATAAAGGTTTTTGGACGCACTAAATCGAGCAGACTACCGAGCGACTGGGTTTGCCAAATCTGCTCACTGTTAGACAGTCCCCATGGTTTTGCCAAAAGACTAATTCCCATTTGAAATACAAATAACCCAGTAATCAGCGGAATCATCAAACGTGTCAAACGGCCACGACTGATGCCACTGGCAAACAGGACGCTCATCTCCTGATCCACGTACATACGACCGAGCACGAGCATCAGTGCGATAAAAAATGACAGCGGTAAAATTAGCTCAAGAAAGGTTGGAATGTTATAGCCAATAATAGCAAATAGCAAACCCACATCCAGCCTGCCTTCTGCGGCGATACCAAAATAGCGGATTAAGCGACCGCCGAGCATCAGCGCCATCAGAAATAACAGCACAATCGCAGTATTAGCGGCGACTTGTTGCGTCATATAGCGTCGTAATATCACAAGTAACCACCTAATATTACTCAAAAATTAATCAATTCAAACAGCTAGGGAAGTAAATGCCAATATTGTACGACATCATACCATTCGGCGCATCTGTTAATCGGCTATTTTAGCGCGTCACCGACAGATTATGAATATGAATACTGTAAGGTAACATTTCACAATGACTTTTCACCACCACTTTTTACAGCCGCTTTATCAAAGCCATTTTTTACAAAGACTTTTTACAACTGCATTTTACTCTACACAATGACGCCTGCTATCCCATCGCGCAGTGATAACCCAATGCTATAACCCAAATACCATAATAGGTATGCTATGATAATAGTTATTTCTTGATGACAATAATTAAGGAGCTTAAATGAGTTTGACATTGACACTAGCGACCGCGCTTAAAAAAACGGTCAAGAACAGCTATCACGTGGTATTGGTAGATGACAATAGCCAAACTATGGGGCAACTAACGAGTGAGCTACAAACCGCTGTCAGTCGCTTGATTGAAGCGAGTCGTTTTAAGGGTAAGCTTGCCGACACCGCAATCAGTTATGGCACAGACAACAATACGGGTCTGTTATTGGTTGGCGTGGGCAGTCAAGACAAATTAAACGGCGGTAGCCTGCAAAAAATTGCTAAAGCGATTTATGCAAGTTTGAGTCGTCTTACCAAATCTGCGGTGATTAGTTTAGGCGATAGTATTGATGAAGTGAGTTTTGGTCAGTTGGCGTTAGCCCTGTTGAATCAAAGCTATACCTTTGATATTTATAAATCGCAAAAAGCGGATAAACCGACGCTAAAAGACGTGACCTTATTGGTCAGCGCAGACAACCAAGCCGCGTTTGACACCCTGCTACATTTGCAACAGGCGACTGCGCAAGGTCAATCACTCACCAAAGATTTGGCAAATCAGCCACCGAATGTGTGTTTCCCTGCCTATCTTGCAGAGCAAGCGCAAAACTTGGCAAATCAATACCCAGAGCTATTGACGGTCAAGGTATTGGGTGAAAAAGACATGCAGCAATTAGGGATGAACTGCTTTTTGGCAGTGGCTCGCGGCTCCGCGCATGAAGCTAAGCTGGTATTACTTGAGTACAATGGCAAAGCCGCCAAAAAAGACAAAAGCAGCAAAACCAAAGGCAAAAAATCAAGCCTAGAGCAACCGATTGTACTCGTGGGCAAAGGCATTACCTTTGACAGTGGTGGTATCTCACTCAAACCAGGTCTGGGCATGGGCGAGATGAAATACGACATGGGCGGTGCAGCGGCAGTCATGGGCATGATTAAAGCGCTATGTGAAGCGCGTCTACCGCTGCAAGTCGTTGGCGCACTCGCTTGTGCAGAGAATATGCCTTCAGGAACAGCGACTCGCCCTGGCGATATCGTCACCGCCATGAATGGTAAAACCGTGGAAATCCTCAATACGGATGCCGAAGGTCGTTTGGTACTGTGTGACACCTTGGTGTATGTACAGCGCTATCAGCCAAAAGTGATTATCGACATGGCAACCTTGACTGGGGCGTGTATCGTGGCGCTGGGTTATGTGCGCTCAGGTCTATATAGTAACAATGAAGATGTGATTTTTGAGCTTGAACAAGCTAGCGAATCAGCGTATGACCGTGTTTGGCACATGCCACTGGATGATGACTACCAAGAGCAGCTTAAATCCAACATGGCAGATATGCAAAACATTGGCGGTATGCCGGCAGGGTCAGTCACAGCGGCGTGTTTTTTATCGAAGTTTGTTGAAGATATTCCTTGGGCGCACTTGGATATTGCAGGGACAGCGTGGCAGTCGGGCAAAGAGCCAACCGCAACGGGTCGTCCAGTACCGCTATTGATGCATTATCTTTATCGCCAAGCTGCCCAAGATGCGGTCTAGGTGATAGGACGCTGACCCCTAATGATGGCATCACAAATTAGTTTTTATATTTTGTCCCCGCAAAAAAAACAGCTCGCTTTCGTCTGCAAGCTGATTTCAACCGTGCTAGCCAAAAGCGAGGATAGCATTATCGTAGTGGCAGCATCCGAGCTATTACCCTCACTTGATGACCGATTATGGTCATTGAGTGATGTGGCGTTTATTCCCCACCAAATTATCCAGCAACTTGATGCTTTTCATCATCAAAAAATCCCTGCCAGTGTGGTACTTACCGATAATATCGAGCTTGTCACCCAATTTGATGGCGTCGTCATCAATCTCACCAACGAAGCAATTGTAGATACCCAAGCTAGCCGCCTGCTAGAAGTCATCGACGCCGCACCTGAACAGGTTGAAAGTGGTCGTCACAAATACCGCGTTTATCAAGGACAATTACAAGCCCTAGCAACTAGCAGCCTACCTACCATCCAAGTTTTTCAAATCCGATAACCTCTCTACCCAACACTTTGATAGAGTTAAGTTGACAAGTTGACGATTTTAAAAATAATTTATGCAAATTGTTAAAAAATGTTAATATATCAGCCATTTTTGCGGTGAAATATTAAGAGGTTATTATGTTAAAGCTTATCCAAGCATATCAGCGCGTGGGGTTGGTGCCTTTGATTGTGATAGGGCTGATACTTGGTATCTTAGTCGGTTCATTAGCCAATCCGACTATCATCGGCGGTTTATCCATGAGTGTGGCGCAAACCATCTCAATTTTAGGTGCGTTGTTTGTCGGTGCGTTAAAAGCGATTGCACCGTTGTTGGTGTTTATCTTAATCATTGCCGCTATCAGTCAGCATAAATCAGGCACTCAGGTCAATGTCCGCTCAACCTTGGTGCTGTATATGGCAGGTACGTTCTTGGCAGCTTTGACGGCGGTAGTAGCAAGCTTTTTATTCCCAACCGAATTGATTTTAAAAGCCGGTGAAGTCAGTCAGACGCCACCGTCATCCTTAGCAGAAGTGATAAAAGCACTCTTGACCAACATGGTGGAAAATCCTATCAAATCGATCGTCAATGCCAACTACATGGGCGTGCTATCGTGGGCGGCGATTTTAGGTCTTGCCTTGCGCCATGCCTCAGACAATACCAAGCAAATGATTAACGATTTAGCGGAAGCGGTCTCAAGCGTGGTCAAATGGGTGATTTGGTTTGCGCCATTGGGCGTGTTTGGCTTGGTGACACAAACCATCGCTGAAACGGGTCTGTCGGTGTTATTAAGTTATGCCCGTTTGTTAGCCGTGTTAGTCGGCTCTATGGCATTTATCGCGTTGGTTGTAAACCCATTGATTGTGTTTGTCAAAACCCGCAAAAACCCCTATCCATTGGTATTTACCTGTCTTAAAGAAAGTGGCATTACCGCCTTCTTTACTCGCAGTTCAGCTGCCAATATTCCTGTGAATCTAAACCTTGCGCATAAGTTGGGTTTACATGAAGATACTTATTCAATCACTATTCCACTAGGTGCCACCATTAATATGGCAGGGGCAGCGATTACCATCAATGTCATGACATTGGCAGCGGCACATACGTTAGGTATTCATGTGGACTTCGGGTCTGCGCTGTTGTTAGCGGTGGTATCTACCTTAGCTGCGGCGGGGGCATCGGGTGTTGCCGGGGGGTCATTGCTATTGATACCATTGGCCTGTAGTTTCTTTAATATTCCTGATACCATTGCCATGCAGGTAGTCGCGATTGGCTTTATTATTGGGGTAGTACAAGACTCGGTTGAGACAGCACTCAACTCATCAACGGACGTGTTATTCACCGCGGCAGCAGATCCCAAATATGCTTATCACCGCTAAAAGTTGCTAAAGATTTTGAGTCATATAACAATAAAAAAAGGTATTCAGAGTGTCTTTTTTATTGACCAAATAATCAATCCACTAATTAGCCACAAAAAAAGATGCCACGCAGGCATCTTTTTTTATAAAAATCGTTTAACAATTAGCGATTATGGGTTTACTACAACAGGTACAGTTTGTACGTCAACAGGTACGGTTGTCGTTGTTGAGGCAATCGCTGTGTTATCATCAACCGGTTGCACGGTGACCGATTGAACCGCAGGACCTGTTTGGGTAACTTGCGCTACAGGCACCACCCGAGGATTTGATTGGGCATTTCTAGGCGCGACTGGCGCAACAGATTTGTTGCTGCTTTCGTCGATTTTTAGGTCAGCTGGGATATCAATGTTTACTTCGCTCGTTCTTTTAGTCGCTTTGCTGCCTTTTTTAGCCGTGGCTGAAGCTTTTGCGCTGTGCTTATTTTTTGATGCTTTTGTTGATTTTTGAGTGGTGGCTTTTTGTGGTTTTGCTTTTGCCGTGGCTACATTTTTGTGTGTGGTCGTCGATTTGGTCGTAGTCGTTACTTTGGTCGCTGCTTGGGCACTCACGGTAAGACCTGTTGCTATGACTAATGCAGTAAGTGTTGTGGCTAACTTTTTCATAATTTTTTCCTCATTGTTGATTGCTATACTTGTGTCTATAGTTATATAGGTAGTTAGTATAATTCCCAAATATGACAGTATTATAAAGAGAATCACTGTTAAGGGAATACTAAAAGCCTAGATGCCATTATAAAACAATCATCGGCAGCAACAATGTAAGGATTAGGGACAAAATGTTGAGAATACGTAAACAAATCCTAATGCCATTAAGGAAGTCACTCGGTGGCGTTAACAATCAGTGAGATTGTCAATGCAAGCTACAGCTACATTAACACAGCATTGCAATACTTACTAATGCTTACCAGAAGCATGAACATCATTAACCATGCATGGTTTTTTTTTGCCCTTTGTTATACACAGGCTATGAGAAAGCCACAAACCTTACAAAAGTGCTCGTTACAACGCTATAGAATTATTTTAATATGTACTCATGCAATAAAGCATAGGTTAACAGGCTTTAACTAAAACTAAAATGTAAAGTGTTAAAGTATCTAAATGCAAAATGTCTAACTGCAGCGCATGACATTTAAAACAATAAAAAAAAGGAGAGTTATCATGTTTCGTTGGGCTATTATTTTTGCGGTAATCGCACTCATTGCGAGTTTCTTAGGTTTTGGTGGTGTCGCAGGTCTATCAGCAAACTTGGCATATGTATTTTTGGCAGTGGCGGTGATTTTATTCATTGTCGCCTTTATTAGCCGAAAAGTTTAAATCCGACGTTACAAAATCGCAAAGTTTTACAACGTTTTAATAAGTTAAGATAGGTCGATTTAACTGGGTATGGTTTTATCGAATATGCTTAAAATAACCTTTTAATATATGAAAACACGTTTGTTTGATGCAAAGTGTTAAAAATTAAAAGGTTATTTTTTTTTATCAGAATTTTCATTCAAATATAGCTTTGCCTCGTACGCCAACAATGCCAATAAGGCAACCAAAAATGGCATGATGTAATACAGTAATCTAAAAATCAATAATACCGCCAGCATCTGCGTCCGATCGACTTTTGGCAAAGCCGTAATCATGACCACTTCAAATACGCCCAATCCCCCAGGGACATGACTTAAGATGCCAATTGCCATGGATTGAATAAACGCAGAAAAGGTCGCCCAATAGCTGATATGTTCAGAAGGCGGCAACAGTAAGTACAGTACCAACGCCACGGTACTTAAATCTAAAATGGCAATCGCAATCTGTTGCAGCACAATTTTGGCGGGCGGTAAGTCAAAGCGCCAACCGCGAATCACCACATGTTTGCCTTGCTTGCCAGCATATACAATAATAGCAGCAATCATACTTAACATGGTGATGCCAAGCACCCGTACATAAAAAGTATGCTCAAAGATGCCAAGGGATTTATCCAGTTCAGATAATAGTTGAATGGTAATCTCAGGATGGCTAGTCAAAGATGCCCCAATCAACGTGGTAATGCCAAAGGTAAACGCCATCGACACCATCCAGACGATGTTAGCAATTTCATTATGAGTCAGATTAAAACGGCGATAGTTACGATAACGGATACCACTCGCAGTGACAAGATTGAGTCCAATGGTGTGACTAATGGCATAAGCGGTAAAAGAGGTGAGGGCGACATGGCGGTAATCAAGTTTTTTGCCGATTTGGCGGAGCGCAATAAAATCATAAATGGTGAGTACTAAATAACCAAAAGCCACCACGACGGCGGCGATAATAAGATGGAAGGTAGGAATATGCGCGATAGCGTCTAGAACGTCTTGATAGTGCACAGTTTTGGTCAAATGATAAAGCGCACGAATTGCCATAAAAAAAATCAATACCGTAATCGCTGTCAATGCAAGTCGCCAAACCTGCTTAAACCAAGAGCTATTCATGCATTCAACCTAATATTTTTTAGTAGACATTACAATCATTTAATCGTCAACATTACTTTCATTATCTTCAAACAATGTTAAATTCAGCTCGTCATCTTGCGCAGTAGGGGTTTGGTGCGCCAAACGCTCGGCACGCAGTCGTTTGAGTCTTCGAATAGTCAATAACTTAAGTACTTGCCGCTTTTGCGAGTCATTCATCATTAGCCAAAGGTCACGCTCGGTACGATTGCGCAAACAGCCTTTACAATACCCTTGTTTATCTAGCTCGCAGACTTGAATACAAGGACTGGCAATCTCAAATAACTCTTGCTGCTCCATCGCGGTGATAACTCCTGACGACGCCATGCAAATGGACGAGTAATCCACCTATGCAGAGATAGGGTTAACTGGGCGGAAAATCAAATAATAGCGGCAAAAACGTACCATCAACTACGGCTATCTAACTAACACGACAAATTTTAACGTGTTGAAACCTGGCATCATGGCTATTTTAGCCAAGCAATGCTAAGATTAAATGTTGGCCAAATCAACCACAGTCGATATGATAATTTACTATAATTAAAAAATAGCGAGAAAACCATGCAAATTGTGTATATTCACGGACTTGATAGTAATCCAAACGCCGAAAAAGCGCAAAAACTCAAAGATTTTTGTGCCAAAAATTTTCCACAAATTCATGTTGTTGCGCCCGACTTGAATCGTTCACCCAACGAGTCGATTGCTTTAATCCAAGAAATTATTGCCAAAGACCCGAATACAGGTTTGGTCGGTAGTTCGCTGGGTGGATTTTATGGCAATATTTTGGCAAATTTGACAGGCAAAAAAACGGTATTGCTCAATCCAAGTGTGCACAGTGGCACAAGTCTCAAGCGTTTTTTTGGGGAAGATTTTGACAGTTTGCCCGATGACTATGTTGGTCACGTGACCCCCGATGGCTGGCATATTAGCAAAAAAGATATTGAGTGGTTGGTAGCAAATCGCCCCAAACAATCGCTCAATCCGCAAAATTTATTGGTAATTTTGAAAAAAGGCGATGAGTTGCTCAATTTCCAAGATGCGGTCAATTATTTTAGTCAAAGCGCTTTGGAAAAAAGCAATGCCCAAAGCCATATCATCGTGGAAGAGGGTGGCGACCATGTGATGAGTGATTTTGAAACCAAATTACCGCAAATTGTGCAATTTTTGTTTGGCTTGCCGTTGATTCAATAAAAAATGTTGGTCAAATTAAAGTTTAGTGTTATTTAATGGGAAAAAAAT
>NZ_DAMALV010000003.1:57369-99903 GCF_032069585.1 Moraxella sp. CTOTU48268 | reverse complement strand
ATTTAATGGGAAAAAAATGAGCAATTATACATCCACCTCACTTGAAGTATTAGAAGGTCTTGACCCGGTACGCCGTCGCCCTGGTATGTACACTGATACCACCCGCCCAAACCACTTGGCACAAGAAGTCATCGACAACTCGGTGGACGAAGCCCTTGCAGGTCACGCCAAAAACATCACCGTGATACTGCACACGGATGGCTCATTATCAGTCGAAGATGACGGACGCGGCATGCCCACCGACATTCACCCTGAGTTTAACCAATCAGGCATTGAACTGATACTCACCCGCTTACACGCAGGCGGTAAATTTTCTACCGACAACTATCAAGTCTCAGGCGGTCTGCATGGCGTGGGGATTTCAGTCGTCAATGCCTTATCGCACAAAGTCGATGTTACTGTGTGGCGAAATGGCGAAGCATTCACCATGCAATTTGTCGATGGCAATGCCGTTGCTCCGCTGGCGGTTGCCCCGTCTTCTAACAAGAAAAAACGCGGTACGCTTGTGCGGTTTTGGGTCAATGAAACATACTTTGATTCACCAAAATTTAACATCAAACAACTCAAACATCATCTTAAAGCCAAAGCCGTGTTATCGGCAGGGCTGACCATCACTTTTATCAATGACATTGACGGCGACAAAGACGTTTGGCAATTTAGCGATGGGCTATCGCAATACTTGACTGAGCAACTGGTCGAAGAAATCACCCTCCCAGAACAGCCATTTGTGTTTAATTACGACGCCAAAAAAGGCGAGCGAGCAGGCTTAAGTTTTGCCATTTGTTGGCTTAGTGAGGGTGGTACGCCTGTGCAAGAAAGCTACGTTAACTTGATTCCTACAGCACAAGGTGGCACCCACGTCAATGGACTACGCACAGGTATTACTGACGCGTTAAAAGAATTTTGTGAACTGCACAATCTACTGCCGCGCAACGTCAAACTCGCTGCCGAAGATGTGTGGGATGGGGTCAATTATATTTTATCGCTAAAATTCTCCGAACCGCAATTTAGCGGACAGACCAAAGAGCGCTTATCGAGCCGAGAAGCGGCGGGCGTGGTACAAGCCTTTGCCAAAGATGGCTTTAGCCTGTGGCTCAATCAAAACTCAGAGATTGCCAAACAAATCGCTGAATTGGCGATTAACAAAGCCGGCAAACGGCTAAAATCTGCCAAAAAAGTTGAGCGTAAAAAAATCACCCAAGGACCTGCACTGCCAGGCAAATTGGCGGATTGTCGCGGTGATTTGCGAGATGGCGCAGAGCTGTTTTTGGTGGAAGGGGATTCGGCAGGTGGCTCAGCAAAACAGGCACGTGACCGTCACTTCCAAGCCATTATGCCCCTGCGAGGCAAGATTTTGAACACATGGGAAGTATCGCCCGATACGGTGCTTGCCAGTGAAGAGATTCATAACATCGCCATTGCCATTGGCGTTGATCCTGATTCGGACGACTTGAGCGAACTGCGTTATGATAAAATCTGTATTTTGGCGGATGCCGATTCGGATGGACTGCATATTGCCACGCTGCTGTGTGCGCTGTTTGTCAAACATTTTAAAGCGGTCGTTGATGCTGGGCATTTGTATGTCGCTATGCCACCGCTATACCGCATTGATATTGGCAAAGAGGTGGAGTACGCCCTTGATAATGACGAGCTTGAGCAAATCTTGAAAAAAGTGGCAAAAAATAAAAAGCCGCAAATTACCCGTTTTAAAGGCTTGGGCGAGATGAGTGCCGAACAGCTACGTGAAACCACGATGAATCCTGATACGCGACGTTTGGTGCAGCTAGACCTTGATGACCCAACTGCAACCGATAGCGTGATGGATATGCTGCTTGCCAAAAAACGCGCCAGCGACCGTAAAACATGGCTTGAGCAAAAAGGCGATTTGGCGGAAATTGGGGTTTAATGGCTAGGCAAAAATGATTGACGTTAAGCCTACAATGATAGCGCGTACATTTGAAAGTGCATGGCTATTTGATACGTTTAAACATTATCAAGTAGATAAATACTATGACGCTTTAAACTTTTCAAAGGAAAATGACGCTCGTGATGCGATTTATCAACTTTCCCTTTCTGCCTAACATCTAATATGGGGCAAATCTGCGAATATGACTAAATTGTTGATTACCCTGTTTTTATTCTTTATCACCGCCATTGCCGAGATTGTCAGTTGCTATCTTGGCTATCTGATGCTCAAACAGCACAAACCGCTTTGGCTCATTGTACCTATGACCATCACGCTTGCTCTGTTCGTATGGTTACTGACCCTTCATCCCACCGCGACAGGACGAGTGTATGCCGCATATGGTGGCATCTATATCGCGACGGCTTTGATATGGCTAAAATTTGTCGATGGCGTTTCTCTGACACACTGGGACAGCATTGGCGGTTTAGTAATATTGTTGGGCGCAACTGTTATTATCCTGCAGCCCAAAAGTTTATTATAAATTCCTCCAATCAACAAATTTGCTAATTTCAGTGAACTAATGTAAACTGAAAATTTTAGCCTAGTATCTTAATTTTAGTATCTCAAAGAGTATATTCATGGATATCAACCAAACGCCAGTAGACCCTAGCCAATTTGGGTCTAACGTGCCGCGCCGTCATGACCCCAAAATTGCCAAACTTGCCGCAAAATACTTACAAATAACAGGTTGGCAAGTGGTCGGTGACGTACCTGATGTCAAACAACTGGTGATGCTCGCTGCCCCGCACACCTCCAATGAAGATGGCTGGAATGCGGTCATGGGTATTTTATCGGTTGGCATTGATTTTAAATTGATGGGTAAAAAAGAGCTGTTTCGTCTCCCCCTCATCGGGTCTTTCTTAAAATGGGGTGGGATGATTTCGATTGACCGTCAGAAAAAAGGTTCAACTTTGCAGGCGGCCATTGAGCAATTTAACCAACAAGAGCAGCTTTGGTTAGGGTTGGCACCTGAAGGGACACGCAGTTATACCGAAAAATGGAAAACAGGGTTTTATCATATTGCTGTAGGGGCGGGCGTACCCATTTTACCGATTGCGATGGACTATAACACCAAGCAAATGCGCTTTATGCCCTTGTTTTACCCAACAGGCGACTATGACGCCGATTTACCCAAAATTTTAGAAAACTATCGCGGCGTCAAAGGCAAATACTTTGAGAAAATGTCACAGCCGTTACAAGATTTGCATGGCTAACTGTCTTAGCTACCCCATAAATTTCTTATGCTGTCTCTACGTTGAGCTACTTTTAGTTAAGGTAACTTTATGTCAAGGGCTTAACAAGCCTGCGGTCGCATTCATCCCATTCATCGTTAGCGGGTTGATAGGGTAAAAAATGGGTAAAAATGCGGTATGAAAGTCCTTCTGCTGCCGATACGGTCAATAAAAGGGTATCGAGGTAAAGACCGTTTTGCTATCGCCGCTATTTGCCCACAAAAAAACCTAAACCTGACGATGCCATAGGTTTTACAAACTATTTCTGCTATGATAGATACAATTTTGAGACGATTTTTTAATAGTTATTAGACCTTAATTGGACATATCAGATAGGAAATTTTATGAGCAATAATACAGTTCCCGTATTGGCAGCAGTTGTGTTAGGTGCTTTGGCATTATCACCCGTTTTTATCAAAAGTTTTGGCAACGACCCACAAGTAGCCGCCATCGGTAGCCGTCAGTTGGCGGGTAATTCAGCCGCTATCAATGCCCAAAGCAGTGAAGTGGCAAAGGTAGGTTATAGCCTAGGTTATATGATGGGTCAAAACGTCAAAAAAGACGCCAAAGACCTCAATCCTGCTGATATCAATCAAGGTATCAATGACGGTTTTAATGGTAAAGAATCGACCATGACCCGTGAAGAAATGATTAAAGCGGTACAAACCTATGAGCAAAATCAAATCCAAAAACGCCTACAAGACAACCAAGCCAAAGGCGAGGCTTTCCTAGCGCAAAACGCTAAAAAAGCAGGGGTCAAAACTACCGCGTCTGGCTTGCAGTATGAAGTGCTCAAAGAAGGTACCGGCGCGCAGCCAAAAGCCACAGATATCGTAGCAGTACAATATGAAGGTAAATTGCTAGACGGTAAAGTATTTGATAGCACCGCACAGCATGGCGGTCAACCTGCGGTATTCCCGCTTAACCAAGTTATCCCAGGTTGGACTGAAGGCTTACAATTAATGAAAGAAGGCGGCAAATATCGCTTCTACATTCCATCAAAACTTGCTTACGGTGAGCAAGGCGCCCCTCAAGGTGGGATTGAGCCAAATAGTGTGCTCATCTTTGATGTTGATTTGCTAAAAGTCAATCCACCGGCTGATGCCGCACAGCCTGCCGCAGCGGATATCCAAGCCCAATTACAACAACAAATTGAATCCATGCAGTCAGCTTCTCAACCTGCTCAATAGGTGGGGTTGGCATCAGATAGGTGATCTCAATCAGCTGGGCAAGCGCAACTATCGAATTCGCTCGCCCTACTCATCGGCACGATGACAAAGGAACATCCCAATGATTTTAGCATATAAAAAAGTAAGTTTAGTGACTGGCATCGCTACTGGCATGCTGTTAGTGGTTACATCAATCAGTGCAAATGCCGCACCGGCCAGCACTCGTGCAAACAAAGTTGCGTCCTCTGTTTATGTACCAAAATCCACAGTGACGGCAGCTAGCCCAGCATTGGCACAAGTCGGCTATAGTTTTGGCTATCTGATGGGTGAGAGCAACAAAGACAGTATTGATGACTTAAATCTTGATGCGTTTTTTCAGGGATTTCGAGATGCATACTCAGCGCAGTCGCCCAATCTTGACAAAAAACAAATGCAAAAAGTATTGCTAGACTATCAAAAAAACAAAGAAATTGCCTATGCCAAAGAAGTACAAGCGTTAGCAGCGAGCAATGCGGCGAAAGGCAAACAATTCTTGCTAGAAAACGGCAAAAAATCAGGCGTGATGACTACCGCGTCGGGTCTACAATACCAAGTGCTAACACAAGGGAGAGGCAAATCGCCTAAAGCGACGGACAAAGTCAAAGTCCACTACGAAGGTCGCTTGATTGACGGTAGCATTTTTGACAGCTCTTATAAACGTGGCGAACCTGTGACTTTCCCACTCAACCAAGTAATTAAAGGTTGGACAGAAGGGCTACAGTTGATGAAAGAAGGGGGTAAATACCGTCTGTTTGTCCCCGCTAATTTGGGGTATGGCGAAGCAGGTAATGCCGATATCGAACCCAATAGCGTGTTGATTTTTGATATTGAGCTGTTACAAGTCAATCCACCTGTGACTCAACCTGTCAAACTTTAAATTTTTTCCTATCTTAAAGTTTTCCCCAGTTGGCTATAAAAAACGCTCATATTCCTATTGAGCGTTTTTTATATGATGGCCTGAACGGCGTACCTTTAAAGCACCTTTTTTAATACTTTAGAGTTGCGGGTATTGTCATAAAAGGCATAGCGATCAGCAGGTAGCGATTCAGCAGGGACTTCCATAAACCCATGCTCGACAAACCAATGCGCGGTGCGAGTAGTCAAGACATAGAGTTCATGAATGCCGCGGCTACGCGCTTGTTGCTCTAAGAATGCGATCAAATCTGCGCCACGGCTACCATTGCGATAATCGGGATGGACAGCCACACAAGCCACTTCCGCGGCTTGGTCGTTGAGTGGGTATAAAGCCGCGCAGCCTAATACCATGCCATCACGCTCAATCACGCTAAAGTTTTCGATATCGCTCTCTAAACGCTCACGTGAACGACGGACCAAAATACCTTGTTCTTCGAGTGGCTCTAGCAGTTCAATCAAACCTACCACATCATCGATATCGGCACGGCGAATTTCTTCATACGGGTCATGGGATATCAGCGTCCCTGAGCCATCACGGGTAAATAACTCTTCAAGCAGTGCGCCATCTTTGGCATAGGAGATGATATGGGTACGGTGGATACCGTATTGACAAGCATCGCTGGCTGCCCGTAAGAAACGCGCGATTTCTGAGCTTTCAGGAACATCACGTAAGAAGCGTGTCACTTCATGCGGAATCATCTCTTTAAGCAGGTGAGTGCCATCTTTATAGATACCTGTTTGCTCACCCAAGAAAATTAATTTATCCGCTTTTAGGCTAATCGCCGCTTGTAGCGCCACATCTTCAGCCAGCAGGTTAAATACTTCGCCTGTCGCAGAATAGCCCATACTGCCCAAAATCACCACATGGTCATGGATTAAATTATTGTGGATGGCTTCGGCATCAATCGCGCGCACTTCCCCAGTGAATTGATAATCGATGCCATTACGGATACCGTAAGGACGGGCGGTGACGAAGTTGCCTGAGATGGCGTCAATACGAGAGCCATACATCGGCGAGTTGGCAAGTCCCATCGATAGCTGCGCTTCAATTTGCAGACGAATTGAGCCAACGGCTTTTAGGATGTACGGCATGGCTTCTTTTGTGGTGATGCGCACATCATCTGCCATCGGTGTTTCGATATGGTTCTCGGCAAGATTGGCATCAATTTGCGGACGCGCACCGTGAACGAGTACGAGCTTAATGCCAAGACTATGCAGCAGCGCAAAATCATGAATCAAATGGCTAAAATTGTCGTGATTGACCGCTTCGCCATTGAACATAATGACAAAGGTCTTGCCACGATGGGTGTTGATATAGGGCGCAAAGTTACGAAACCATAATACATAAGGCGGGGTAACATAAGCTGGGGTTGTGGCAGCGGCATTTTGTTGGGCAGTATTGGGTAAATCAATCATAGCGTGATAGGCAAGTATAGGGTTATTATCAGTCATCGTTTCGCCATCGGCAAGCGGTGCAGTGCCATGGGTAAAACTTGCTGAAGTGTCGGTTGAAGTTGGCATGATAACAGTAGACATGATAAAAAAAGTAGACGTACAAACAGCGCACGATAAAGTTTTTGTCTCTTTTAATTCAACATACATGTAAGCTTAACAGCGTGATTGCGCGCATCGCTCAGAGACTAACGATAAGGCTATCAATAAACCTTACAAAATACAATAGTTAATCTTACTGATTTTGGCTGCGCTGTTTGTATTTAGTAAATTCATCCCGCAACTTTCAACTTGCTAGTGAGTTAAATTGTAAAGTTTGTTATGCTAATCTATAGTCGAGCCTTAACCTATTTGATCACCCAATCAGCGGTGTATGCCAACCTGCCAAAAAAAGAGAATACGCTAGCACCCGCTGACACAACAATTTTGAACATTTGAAAATCATGATTTAATGGAGAATATTCATGCAAAAGCTTTCAGTATTCGCGCTAATGACCGCATCACTTGGCGCATCAGCCGCCGCAACGGCTGTGCTGCCAACGGTGGCCTTAGACCCTGTTGATAATAGTCAAGCTGCATCTATCTCAGCCCCCGCTGCTGGTCAAGTTCAAACCCGCATTTTAGCCTCTGTTGTTGGTCAGGATCCACAAGGTCAAGAAGTGTTAAGCCCCATCAATGCACAAACGCGCCTTGCATCAGGCAACGTCGTAGAGTATCGCGGCTACTTAACCAATAACAGCCCTGACCGTATCCGCAACATGAAAGTGACCATGAACATTCCAGCCAATATGGAATTAGTGAGCACAAGCGATGTGGAGCCAACCCGCGCGTTTGGTAGTATGGACGGTGCCAATTTTCAATATATGCCGCTAAAAACTAACATGAATGGCGTGCTACAGAACCTACCGATGGCTTACTATAAAGCCATACAGTGGGATGTACCAGGTTTGGGTCTTAATGAGGTAGCGATGGTAAAGTATCGTTTAAAAGTAAAATAATAAGCGCTCAATACCTAGAAGCAATGCCTAGAAGGGCTCAACGCATAAAACCGCTCGAAGCGTAGCACTGCTCAATGAATGAGCGGTTTTTTTAGTTACAATTTTTGAAACTTGCCGATTTTTTGCTCAATATCGCTGAGCTTTGCTAAGGTTGCGACTTCCCCTGCTTTTATCGTCGCCTCTCTGGCTACGGTATTGGTCGTGCCAACATCACCAACGGCTGGGCGTATCACTACGTCCGCTAATTTAATTTCAGCAGCGTTTGCTTGATTGGGGATGACGGCAAATGTCTTATCCAATAGTGCCCAAAAATCTTGTGGATGACTGTTTTTTGGCGGGCTTGAGACATCTACCGCGATGATAACGTCTGCGCCCATCTGTTTGGCAGTTTGCACAGGCACAAGGCTTGTCAGACCACCATCGCCATAGCGTTTATTGTTGATACGTGGCGGTACAAAAACGCCATACACGCTACTGGACGCACGCACCGCAAGACCGGTATTGCCTTTATCAAAGACGGCTTTTTGCTTGGTGGTTAAATCGGTGGCGACACTGGCAAAACGGATGGGGAGTTTTTCAATTGGTTGATTATCGACTTGGGTATTGACCCAGTTTTGTAGTTTGATGCCTTCGATAAAGCCTTGTTTGCTCCAGCTATAATCAAGCAATTGATTATTGCTAACATGGGTCGCGATGTCTTCAAGTTCGCTAGCGGACTTGCCACTGGCGTATAAACTACCGACTAGACTGCCGCTACTGGTACCGACGATTAGGTCGGGGGTGATGCCATTTTTTTCCAGTACCTTGATGACGCCGACATGGGCAAAACCTTTGGCACCGCCCCCGCCTAATACAAGGGCGATTTTGGGTTTTATTGATGGTTTAGCAGATGGTTTTATAGGTTGGGTGGGTATCACTGGCGTTTTAGTGCAGGCGGTAACCGTAAAACAAATGCTAGTAGTTATCAGGGCAAAAAAAGAAAGCGGTTTCATAGCAAGCCTAAGTACGTAGAGCAATCATAATGACACTGGGTTGTCTTTTAACTTTTAAAATGGCAATATTTTCTGCCAATTGGGTAAAATTTTTAACCCCAAATTGGGTGGGGTTATAGCCTTTGTTTTTAAGCTCGCTGCCAAACTGTCCAATATGTAGCCAACCTTGGTTTTTAGTCAATAATTTTTTGATTATGGGTTTGGCGAAAATCTCATAAATATCATCGAGCAATTTTTGCTCTTGAGTTAGCGTGGTCGCATCGGTTGGTAGATTTTTTATCTTATTTTGACTCGGTTTTTGTCGAATCATTAACAGATTGTTTTGCATTTGGGTTTCAAATAAATCTATCTGATTAAACAAGCTGCGCCACTTACTATAACCATAATTTTTGGGCGAAATTTTCGGGTAATCGCTATTTAAATAACTGACAACGTTGGAAAAATTTGACCAACCATTATTTTGTCGATGATGTTGGATACTTTGCCGACAGGCATTTAATAAAGCTGTGTCTTGTTTTAGTTGCTGCGGCATTACGCGAGCGATAGGCGGCTCAGATGCGCTTTCATTCATAGCCAGCTTTTGAGTAAAAGATGTATCAGTTAACTGTTGACTTGGGGTTGGTTTGGTCGCGCTATTGCTTGGCTCTGGCGGTATTGTATCATCCATTACAAAATAATCATCGCAAGCAACTTTAAACGATTCTACGGTAGTCGATTTGCCAAAGCCAAAAACTTTCTTGCCTTTGGTACGTAAGTTTTTGGCTAATATGCTAAAGTCACTGTCTGATGAGACGATACAAAAACAGTCGTAATCAAGATAAGATAAGTCAACGGCATCAATAGCTAAGGCGATATCGGTCGAATTTTTACCTTTAACGTAGGCGGGAATATGCATTTGTTCAAGCAATAACTTCAGTGATATATCATCCCAAGTTGTTAGTTTGCCTTGTTTAAAGTCGCCATAAATTCGCTTGCAGGCGATTGTGCCAAGGGTACTGACTTTAGCTAGAATACTTTCAATATTTTTTGCATTGATATTATCGCCATCAATCAAAACAGCAATATTATTAAATGATAAATTTGTTGAGTTCATCGGTTATAAAGCGTAAATTGTGTCGCTATGTATTCTAACTTAATTTGGTGTTTCTTTATGCTATTTTTATCATGGACAGCGCATCTAAGCTTATGATATGACGCTAAAACCTGACATCTTTAATCTCCCTGTTACTGCGCTTGCTGGCGTGGGTAGCAAAATCGCTGAACAGCTTGACCAACTTGGTATTGAGCGCGTGTTTGATTTGTTGCTACATTTGCCGCGTGATTATGAAGATCGCAGCCGACTGGTCAACATGTGTGATGTCGTCGATGGACAATCGGCATTGCTACAAGGCACCGTTGTCCGCGTCGACAACAAAAAGATGGGCTTGAGCGTGACATTGCAAGATAGCACAGCGCAAACAACATTACGCTTTTTCAAAGTCTATCGTGGACTGACCGAAACCATGGCAGTGGGCAATACCTTGCGTGTCTTTGGCGAAATCAGTATCAGTAAGTATGGCACCCAAATCAGCCACCCTGAATATGAAATCATTACTGGGCATCAACCCCTGACCAATACAGGGCTGATACCTGTTTATCCAACGGTCAAAAACTTGCATCAAAATAAACTGCGTAGCTTGATTCGACTTGCGCTGCAGACGGTTAAACAAGCCAATCCTGTGATGGCTACTATCAGTGACACTGAGTGGCAAATCGTACAAAATGCGCTGAACCAACAGTTTCCGTTACTGGCAGGTAGCCACAACCCATTTGGGGAATTTAGCTTGCTAGAAGCCATTAGCTTTATCCATCAGCCACCAATTTATACCGATTTGAACAAGCAAATTTTGGTATTAGAGGCATTAAAAAATCGCAGTCATCCGACGTGTCAGCGGCTCATTATCGAAGAAATGCTCGCCCACCAGCTGAGTCTACTGTACCGCAAACAACAGCTTTATCAGCACAAAGCACCGCGCTGCGATGCCACAAGCGCGCTTGCCAATCGCCTGTTAGCCCATTTACCTTTTACCCCAACCCATGCCCAAAATCGGGTCGTAGCGGAAATCGTCAAAGATTTGTCAACGTCAGTACCCATGCTCCGACTCGTGCAAGGCGATGTTGGCGCAGGCAAAACCTTGGTAGCAGCTTTGGCAGCGTGTTATGCGCTTGATAGCGGCTGGCAAGTGGCGGTGATGGCACCGACAGAGATTTTGGCGGAACAACATCTTAATAACTTTAAAAACTGGTTTGAACCGCTTGGCATCGGTGTGGGTTGGCTGGCGGGCAAGCAAACAGCCAAAGCGCGTGAAAAAGCCTTGCAACAAGTACAAGACAACGAGGTGCAAATCGTGGTCGGTACGCATGCACTATTTCAAGAACATGTCAATTTTGCCAAGTTGGGCTTGGTGATTATCGATGAGCAGCACCGTTTTGGGGTGGAGCAGCGAATGGCGCTCGTAGATAAAGGCTTGGCGCATACCACACCGCATCAGCTGATTATGACAGCCACACCCATACCGCGTACCCTTGCCATGAGTGCATTTGGTGATATGGATACGTCCATCATTGATGAACTGCCGCCCAACCGTACCCCCATCACCACCGTCACCATAAGCCGTGACCGACGCGATGAAGTGATTGAACGTATCGCTGCCAACTGCGAGCAAGGCAAACAAGCTTACTGGGTGTGCCCACTAGTCGAAGAGTCTACCGTGCTTGATGCCCAAGCTGCTGAAGCGACCTATGCCGATTTGAATGACAGGCTCAATCTCAACATTGGTTTGGTGCATGGCAAAATGAAACCCAATGACAAACAAGCGGTCATGGCGGATTTTAAAGCGGGTAAAACCGCTTTGCTGGTGGCTACCACCGTGATTGAAGTCGGGGTCGATGTGCCCAATGCTTCGCTGATGGTGATTGAAAATGCTGAGCGATTAGGGTTATCGCAATTGCACCAGTTGCGCGGACGTGTGGGGCGTGGCACCCAAAAAAGCTTTTGCGTATTGCTTTATCAAACGCCATTGTCAGAAACGGGTATCGAACGGCTCAATGTGCTGCGAGATAGCAATGATGGCTTTGTGATTGCGCAAAAAGATTTGGAACTGCGCGGTGCAGGGGAGCTTTTGGGTAAACGGCAGACAGGGTTTGATAGCTACTATGTCAGTGACCTAGCGAGGGATGAAAGCTTGCTAATCGTGGCGCAAGCGATTGCTAAGTACCTAATTGCTGATGAAAATCGCAAATCACAAGTGCAGCAATATATCAGCCATTGGACACCCGATGCCATCAAATACATTAACGCATGAAAGCCCATAGTAGAGGCTTAAATTCTGATAAAGCGTTGTTTTTACGGATAAAGCGCCTATTCACATCCGCAATTTTTTGTTATTTTATGCCATATGACTGATGGATGAATGAACACTTGCATGGCTATGGGTTTTAGTTGATTTTTTATACACGGGGCAATATCACGGTTATTAATTTAGAATTATCAATATTTTAAGGATACCTGTTATGCCACAAACCAAATATGATGCACCTATCGCAGACAAAGCGCATGCGGATGAAATCATCAAAAAAACCGAAGACATCAAAGGGGTCAAGTTTGTCAACATTAACCCTAATGGCACCATCGTTGTGACCCATGGTGACGATTTTGATGAAGCGGCATTCAAAACGGCCGTGGGTATCTAGCTACTAGTCTTGATAAGCGACTAGGTTTGATGCCTAGTTTTATTGCCTGTATGTTTTATTGCATAGATTTTTGACTGCACAAAAGCTGACTTCGGTCAGCTTTTTTATTGGCTAAAATTTGCCGTAAATTGTTCATTCAATCGTCATACGGTTGTCACCTTCGTCAGCTAATGTTTCCTAGCGATAGCGTATCTTTTTATTACAATTTGACTTATCACAATTTGACTTTTCATATTGTGGCTTTGCCTAACCTTGAGGAAATCCCATGACTGACCAACCCGCTGAGCAAACTTCTCCTATCCACAATTTGATTAAAGACACCCAGCCATCAACCCCAAGTATCAACCGTCGCCGTTTTTTACAATCAACATCGCTTGCGACTGTCGCAGGTGCATCGATGTTGCTAGCGGGCTGTAATAATGACAATGATGATAATGATAACACAGCGAAGGTTAGCTTTTTACATGGCGTAGCCAGTGGTGACCCGCTTGCTGATAAAGTGATTTTATGGACTCGGGTGACACCGGTGAGCAGTGGCAGCAGCCTTGATGTCGAGTGGCAAATTGCCAGTGATAATACATTTAATACTATCATCCATAAAGGCACGAGCAAAACAAACGGTGGGCAGGATTATACGGTCAAAGTGGATGCCACGGGTTTACAGCCAAATACCCCTTATTTCTATCGATTTATATGTGGTGGTGTCACCAGTCCGATTGGCAAAACCAAAACCCTACCTGTTACGAATGTCAATCAAGTGAAACTTGCGGTGGTGAGCTGTTCAAACTATCCTGCAGGCTATTTTCATGCGTATGCCGATATTGCCAAGCGTAGCGATGTCGATGTGCTGCTCCACTTAGGTGATTATATCTATGAATATGGTCGCCATACCATCGATGACCAAGGTAAAACGGTGCCTGCCTATGCTTCAAGCCAGGCCGCACAGCTCAAGCGCGAAGTCATACCAGTCGAAGAGTTGCTCACCATTACTGGCTATCGCTTGCGCTATGCCCAATATCGTACCGATAAAGATTTGCAAGCTGTACATGCCGCCATGCCAATGATTGCGGTATGGGACGACCATGAGATTAGTAATGACACCTTCAAAGAAGGTGCCGAAAATCACCAATCTAATGAAGGCGACTGGAATCAGCGCAAGATGGACGCGATGAAAGCCTATCATGAATGGATGCCCACGCGTAATAGTGTGATGACGCAAATTTATCGTAGTTTTGATTTTGGTAATTTACTCAGTCTACATATGCTAGACACCCGTGTCATTGCCCGGGACAAACAGCTAGATTACAATAATTTTTTAGTTAAAGACGCCAATGGTCAGCTCACTTTAGATGCCGCAAAATTCACCGCAGCAATGCAAGATACTAGCCGCCAATTGATCGGTTTGCCCCAACAAAACTGGCTAGCAGGTCAATTGCAAGCGTCAAAGTCGACTTGGCAAATTCTGGGCCAGCAAGTGGTGATGGGGCAGATGTTTATTCCTGCACCCGTACTGCTCAACTTTATGAACCCTGCTTTGGGCGTAGATGCCGTCACTTATCTAAGCCTAATGCAAAAAGCGCAAACCGCGCCCACGACCTTGACGCCGCAAGAGCAGAGTGTGGTACAACAATTGCAGCAAGCCCCCTTCATCCCTTATAACCTAGATGCATGGGATGGTTACGCGGTGGCACGCGAGATGATTTATGGTATTGCCAACGCTATGCAAAAAAACTTAGTGGTATTGGCAGGCGATACCCATAACGCTTGGGCGAATAATCTAGTCAATGTCAAAGGCGAACCCGTCGGGGTGGAGTTTGCGGTACAATCAGTGACGTCGCCAGGTTTTGAAGAATACTTAGCAACAGTTGACCCAAAGCAGCTATCACTCGGGTTACCCATGCTGGTCAAAGGTGGTACGTTAAAATGGTGTGACACCTCTCAGCGCGGTTATATGATTGTGACAGCGACCCCTGAGCAATGCACCAGCGACTGGGTGTTTGTCAGTGATATCACCAAACCCACCTATACAAGCAGTGTTGGTAAAACCATGCATGTCAAAGTGGGTGAGCCTTATTTGGTTTAGACAAATTTGATAGAACCCAATAAAAAAGCCGCTAACGTTAGCGGCTTTTTTTTGATACATCATTACATATTTGGGTAGTTTGGACCACCACCGCCTTCTGGGGTGACCCACGTGATGTTTTGTGAAGGGTCTTTGATATCACAAGTTTTACAGTGCACACAGTTTTGTGAGTTGATTACAAATTTTGCGCCGCTGTCACTTTGTACCACTTCATATACCCCTGCTGGGCAGTAACGCTGTGCAGGCTCAGCAAAGATTTTGAGGTTACGCTTAATTGGGACGTCTGGATCGGTTAATTTCAAGTGACAAGGTTGATCTTCAGCATGGTTGGTATTGGAGATAAACACGGAAGATAATTTATCAAAGGTCAGCTTACCATCGGGCTTTGGATACTCAGGGATATAAGCGTGGTCTGCGCGCTCAAGCACATCGTAGTCTGGCATTCTGTCACGAATAGTCAGAGGCATTTTACCCTTAAATATATTTTGCTCTAGGAAGTTGAATGCACCGCCCATCCAGATACCCATGCGGTGCATCGCATTTGCGAAGTTACGCGCTTGGTACATGTCGTTGTAGAGCCAGGATGCTTTGAATTTTTGCTCATAGGTTGGCACTTCGTCATGTTGACGACCAGCCGCAATCGCTTCATACACGGCTTCAGCGGCTAACATACCTGATTTGATGGCGGTATGAGTACCTTTGATTTTTGCTGGGTTTAGGAAGCCTGCATCGTCACCCACTAACACACCACCGGCAAAATACAGTTTTGGTAATGAGTTTAAACCGCCTTTGGTCAAGGCACGCGCACCGTAAGATAAACGTTTACCGCCTTCTAAAATATTGCGAATGAGCGGATGGGTTTTTAAACGTTGTAACTCATCAAATGGCGATAGGTAAGGGTTGTGATAAGACAAGTCAATCACCATACCAAATGACACTTGGTTGTTTTCATCAAAGTATAACCACCAACCACCGTTACTATGCGTCTCGCTAAGTGGCCAACCTGAACCGTGCAGCACCATGCCTTCTTGGTGTTTGGCAGGGTCAATTTCCCAAAGTTCTTTTAAGCCAATCCCGTAGTGCTGCGGGTCTTTGCCTTCTGATAGGTTAAAACGGCTGATTAAGCGTTTACCTAAGTGACCACGGCAACCTTCAGCAAAAATGGTGTATTTTGCCAGTAGCTCATAGCCTGGCTCATAGCCTGATTTTGGTTGACCTTCGGCATTAACGCCCATGTCACCTGTCAATACACCACGAACAGAACCATCTTCGTTGTAAAGAATCTCAGCGGCAGAAAAACCTGGGAACATCATCACTTCAAGCTCTTCGGCTTGGGTGGCTAACCAACGCACAAGGTTACCCAATGAGATAATGTAATTGCCATGGTTGTGCATCAAACTTGGGACGATTTTTTCTGGCAATTCGCGGTATTTGGTCTCATTTTTGAGCATGTAGACGCGGTCACCTTTGGTTTGCACGCGAACGGGCGCACCTTTTTCTTTCCAATCAGGAATCAGTTCAGTCAGTGCATTAGGCTCCATGACCGCACCTGATAAGATATGGGCACCAAATTCTGACCCTTTCTCAACGATACACACGCTAAAATCAGGATTGCCCGCAGCAATGGCAAGTTGACGTAGACGAATTGCCGCAGATAGACCTGAAGGTCCGCCACCCACGATAACTACGTCAAACTCCATTTGCTCGCGTTCGATGTCTTGCATACAAACTCCTTAGAAAAATAAAATTCAGTGATGACAACTTACTTAACCTTGTGCGCATTGTTTAACCCGATGCGCTTCTTCAGCTTATATCTGACAATACATCAACATAAGTCGCATCACGATGATTTTTGCAAGGCTAGTGATCTAGAAGGTTAGCCTTTGATTATCAGTTCATCAAATAATTGCTGGCGCAGGCTGGCAATGTTATCAATGGTTTTCTTGATTTTAACATATAATGAATCGTTATATGAATTCAGAAAAAATACTACTTAGTATAATAGATTAACCCTTTAACCACCTAATATTTTTGCAGGAGAAAATGACTGCCGGGCTTAATTTATCGTATCCAATTTGGCTTGTCTTATGCTAGCTGTCACCTTTATATACAATAAATCGACACAGGTACTAACAGCGACTATTTGAAACCCAGCGTTGAATTGACTACTATGTACCACAAATATGTTCCACAAAGCGATGTCAACACAGCGCATCATGGCATTTATAAACCCATACAACACTCTAAATCCTAATCTAAATAAAAACTACCATAATACGAGCTATAAAATGACTAATACTGATACTAATAATGTAGCATCTAAACCGAGCTTTGATATTAATTTTGATACTAGCTTTGATATAGGCGAACTAAGCCAACAAATCGAGCAATCGGTCGCTTCGCAAGCGCTCGCAGCCGCAAACCATCCGACACGCCAAATTCCACCCCTTGAAAAATGGCAACCCAAACTCAGCGGTACGATGGATGTAGTGGTCAAAGCCAATGGCGAGTGGTGGCATGAAGGCAGTCAAATCACCCGTCAACTACTCATTGATCTGTTTGCCAAAGTGTTATGGTCAGAGGTTGATGACAACAACCACGTTGAGTATTTTTTAAAAACCCCTGTGGAGAAATGGCAAATCCAAGTAGAGGACGCGCCCCTGCTAGTCAATCAAGTGGACGTCATTAACGAGCAATTTGGCGACACTACCAAACCTGTGTTGCAGTTCACCACCACGCAAGGCGATGTGGTGATTGCTGACGAGCAGCATCCGATTCGTTTGGGTCTGCCATTTACCCATGCTAGCCCGCATGATGTTGGCTTACAGCAAAAACAAGCCAGCCAGCCTTATTTATTGGTTCGCCAAAATGGTGACTCAGCATTATACGGACTCATTCATCGCAATGTGTTTTACCATTTGATTAACTTGGGTGAGTTGGTAGAGGGTGAAAAGGGGACTTCATTGATTTTGCACAGTGGTGATAGCACTTTTACCTTGACCATGAGCGCATAAGTCTCAGCGTTAACCAAACTGTTGATAAGTTTTGAGCAAATAAAGTGACGAATGGGCTGTCAAATTCGGCCCCGCATTTTTTTGTAGTGAGTACCTAAAAATTGGTATAAGATAGTGGTCTGTTTTATGGGTACAGTTATTTTGCGGTTTAAAATAGCAACACCCTGCGAGTTGGACTGATTAGGCTATGGTAGAGTTAGCAAGCGCGCCGATAGGCGTATTTGATTCTGGGTTGGGCGGATTGTCGGTATTGACCCATTTGCAGCGGCGCTTGCCATTTGAACGTTATATCTATCTCGCCGATACCCTGCACGTACCCTATGGCTCACGCAGTGAAGCACAGATTCGTGAGCTTACCTTGCAGGCCGTTGCCTGGCTACATTCGCAAGGCTGTAAACTTATTGTGATAGCTTGCAATAGTGCCTCTGCGCATGGATTACAGGCGGCAAGGCGGCAGTATCCTCAAGTGCCGATTGTCGGCTTAGTCCCTGCATTGAAACCTGCGGTGATGCAGTCGGCGACCAAGCAAGTCGCGGTGTTGGCAACCCCAGCGACCTTGCACGGGTATTTACTCAATGAAGTTATTGAACAAGTCGCCAAACCGCAGCAAGTGACTGTCCACAAATATAGCTTTAGCAGCTTAGTGCCTTGGGTAGAATTGGGTATGCCAAGCCATCACCCAGCCGTGACTGATTTAGATCATTTGCTAGGTGAGTTACAGGCTAAAAAGGTAGACCAATTGGTACTGGGCTGTACCCATTTTCCTTTTTTTAAAGCCTATTTGGCACAGCGTATCGATGAGCTGATGACCCATCAAGCTATGGGGCAAGTGGCATTGATTGATTCAGGGGATGCCATTGCCAAACGGGTGCATGATTTGCTTGAGCAAGCCAATCAGCTTGCCTCTCATAAAGAGCGACCACGGTTACAGTTTTATGCCACGGGCAACTTACCTGCCGCTGAGCAGGCGGCAACGCGTTTGTTGCAGCGGTTTTTGCCAGAGTTGGGGATTGATTTTTTTACCTTGTGTGTGACTCAACATTGTACAGTGTATTGAGCTTGTTGGTTAGTCAGCATGGCTTTTTACCCTTTTAGTTTTTAACGATTTAGCTTTTAACGATTGAGCTTTTAATCCTTTACCTTTTTTAATTAATTGCGTTCATTAGAGCGTTATGGAGAAGATAGCATGTCTCAAAAGAAACGTTATCATATTCATATCTCTTTGGTGAGAAATGAAAATCTCTACCTAGAGAACGCGCTAGAGTACGCGTTATCGACGGATTATTTTTTGACTTGGGATTTGCTTGCGACCAATACCAATTTTGTTGAGTACAGCCGCCAACAAATCGACCAATGCGATTATATGATTTTTATTTTGGGCAATGATTACGGTCATTTAAGCCTATCTGGTGTCAGTTATCTGCACTTATCTTATATCTATGCGTCTTCAAAACGCGTCCCGATGATTGCGCTAGTCAATACCCAGCTGAACCAAAATGAGCTATTACGCCAACGTTTGGATTTGTTTAATTTGGTGATTAAAGAACAGGGTTTGCGGGTAATTCACTTCGGTCAGACCCATGATGGCGTGTCAGAATGCGTGCGTATGCTTGGGGAAATCAAAGAGAAATTTCCGCGATTAGGTTGGGTTAAAGACACCCGTTCATTGAGCACGCTACCGGCAGCTGCTAGTGGCGATTTAAAGTCGATGTTTGTCTCGGATAGATTTCATATCCGTAATGGCGTGCAACCCGCCTTAACTGATAGCAGTCTAGAGGGCACTCAACAGTCCCCTGAAGCTGAAGCCAGACCGACCCAGGTTACGCCAAAAGAGCTCAATGAAGCGTTATTGGTCAACTATACCGCACACGCGTTTGAAGGCGGCAATTTGCAAGAAATCAGCGCAACTTACACCTTTAGCTGGGGTAATATTGTGCAAACGCTACAAGCATTACCACAGCCTTTTACCAGTAATATGATGTTGACCCAAATTAATGATTCCCTCAAAGATGCTGCAATGGCAGAAGCGCTCAAAATCTCACCCAATATCCATGCGGTCTCGCGCTGTCAAATCAGTAGTATCGATTATCAATGGATAAAAAGCCAACTGGTGAAAAAACGATGGTTGTCCTCGGTCAAAGAAGGGCGAAGTATCCGCGAGCTGTGGCAGATTAACATCATTGTACAAGCTTAATCCGTCGTTTTTAACACACCTTTTTTGGTGTTTTATCTCAGTATTTTACCCAAGCATTTTATATCAGTGTTGACCAAACCATGATTTACTCATGTCATGATAATGTTATACAGACCTGCTAACTAGCGTCACATTTGTTTATGCTATGATAATCTCACAACATACATAACGATAACATCGAGAATAAAAAGAGGAGAAAATTATGAGCAATCATATGACCCAACAAGCAGACGATCTTGAAAATAACATCAACCAACTTGAAGATACCATGCACGAAGCGCAGCAGTTTCGCACCCTCGAAGAGCAAGTCGAAGACATGAAACGCCGTGGCATCAACCCACGCGATAACTTCAAAAAGTGGGATGAAGACGAAGAGGACAATTGGGGCAGCAATTCAAAAGGCGAAGTCAAACCGATCCAAATGGATGATGGTGAAGAGCCCACCCCGCCACCTATTGTATAAGGTCGTCCCATATGTCGATATTAACGAAACCGTATCGATATCAAAAAAAACCCTTAATGCGGACATTAAGGGTTTTTTGTTGGGGGATGAAAAATTGATAAACACCTTAAATGACTAAGTTTTAAATACCTCAGTTTTAAATCATTTAAGGTTTAAATGACTAACGCTTAAATCACTAAGGCGTTGTCACCCCACCTTGCCCATTGTCGATACGATAGTAACTCGTGCGCCCATTGGCGTCGCGTATCACTTTAGTCGGCGTGGCAGTAATCGTTGAATTCGGTACAGACTGGTATCGAACGGGCGTTTGGGTCGGGTATTGGGTTGGATACTGAGCATTGCCTGTTGGCTGAGTCATTAGCATACGGTAGAGTTTCATACCCGCACGACCATCAGGGTTGACACCTTGCTGCCGCTGAAAATCTTGAATCGCATAGCGCGTTTTATCGCCAATCATGCCATCAGCTTGGCCAATATCATACCCACGATTAAGCAGTGCTTGCTGGATTTCACGGGCTTGACGGCGACTAATACCGGCATCATCCGTTGGCCAAGGTGTGACAAAGCCGACATTGCTAGTGCGGTTTTGGCTAATCATATCGGACAAATGCGCAATCGCTAGCGCGTAGTTTTCTGACGCATTGTAACTATAAAACGCATCGAAGTTTTTACCCACTAAGAACGCAGGGCCTTTAATACCTGCAGGTAATAGCAATCCTGCACTATCAAGGCTAGAGGGTAGCGGCTGACCATTGGCAAGGGTCAAGCCTTGGCTGCGCCAATAGCTCATCGGTTTTTTGGCTTTGCGGTTGCTATCTGCCCAAAATCCTGCAGGCAGCTTGACCTCAAACCCCCAAGGTTCGCCCGTGCGATAACCTGCTTTATCCAAGAAATTGGCCGTTGACGCGAGCGCATCAGCTTGGCTGTTGACCAAATCTTTACGTCCATCACCATCAAAATCTTGCGCCAAGCGTAAGAAGGTACTTGGCATAAACTGGGTTTGCCCAAACGCCCCTGCCCATGAGCCAGTCATATCATCACGGCGGATGTCACCATTTTGCAAGATACGCAGCGCATTGGCGTATTCCGTGCGAAAGTACGACTGACGACGGTCAAAGCAAGACAAGGTCGCTAATGACTGGATTAAGTCTTTTTTACCCAGCTGCTTACCAAAGTTCGACTCTACTCCCCAGACGCCAAGTACATCCGCTCCTTTCACGCCATAGCGCTGCTCGATGCGGTTTAGCGTGCTTTGCAGTTGGTTTTTGGCATTGATACCGTCTTGCACACGCTCTTCATCGACCAGACCTGAGAGGTAGTCCCACACTTCTTTTTGAAACTCAGGTTGATAGTTGAGCGAGACAATCACACTAGGGTCAGGCTCACTTGGGCGATATTGCTCTAAAGTGCTGGCTACACCGCGAAAAGTGCTGCTGTTTTTGAGATTGGATAAACACTGTTGAAACTGGGCATTGCTAAGATTAGGCGGTGTCGGTGCGGCATTGGCTTGGCTAATCATCGCCACGCCTGCCAGCGCCATAAAAATCGGAAGTAAACGCATAACAAACCTTGAATAGTGACAGATAAAGACATCAACAAACGGGGTGAATTTTGACTAATTCAAGGGTATAAAAAAAGCTTGCTTAGTGAAAGGAGTAAATGCATTTAATTACATTTTTTCACATTGGGTGATAAAGCGTTAATTTTTGCACTATTGATGTAAGTTTAACTGTCGAACTCAAAAAAATTGGGCATTAACGGTGTAAAGCCCAATTTTGAAAGCATTAACACAGTATCGATACGGGTCATTGTTCAATCATAAAACCGCTAAAATATTGTTTGAGCTTGGCAAGCTTGGGCGGAATCACAAAATTGCAATAGCTTTGGGTCGGGTTGTTGGCGTAATAATCTTGGTGGTAGTCCTCGGCAACGAAAAACTGCGCAGCAGGATGCACTTCGGTCACCACTTTGATGCCTTGCTCATCACGAAGCTCACCAATCACACGGTCAATGGTCGGTTTTTGCTGCGCTTCATCGGTGTAAAACACCACAGAGGCATATTGTCTGCCGACATCATTACCTTGACGGTCTTGTGTTGTTGGATCATGGGTGGCAAAGAAAATATCCAATACTGTCTCAAGCGGAATAATGGTCTCATCAAAATCGACCTTAATCACTTCAATATGACCGGTATCACCGCCACAGACGGCTTTGTAGTTGGCGGTTACTTCATCACCGCCCATATACCCTGATGTGACATCGGTCACACCTTTGACATGGCTAAATACTGATTCGGTACACCAAAAACAGCCACCACCTAAAATAATTGTTTGCATAATAGTACCTTTTTATGGTTATCTCATTGGTTTTATATAAGGGTTAAAATAAATTATTAAAAGTAAAACGGGTGAAAATGTTAGAATAGCAAAGTTTACTCGCCATTCAAGTTAGGCAATGTAAACCAAGTTTCCGCTATCTAAAAACCTGACAGTTTAAGCGTTCCTTGAGCGTTTCATTGTTGAAGCGAGCATAAAACTGTCAGCGATACTAAGTCAGCGATAATGAGTCTTAGTAACGCTCAATCAGCCATAGTGAGTCAGCCGCATGAGTCAGCCCCAAGCCAAACCACCCCACGATACCTTATTTACCACGCCGCTCGATGCCGATGCGCGGTTTAGCTTTGATGAGCAAGTGGTGGCTTGTTTTCCCGATATGATTCGCCGTAGTGTGCCTGGGTATGGGCAGATGCTCGCCATGTTGCCCATTTTTGCCAAACGCCATTGCCAGTTTCGCCAAACCAATAGCGATGGCAATAAAGTCAGCCGCGTCTATGATTTGGGCTGTTCACTCGGGGCGGTGAGTTTTGCGCTCGCAGGCGAGTTTGCGCCGCAAGATTTGCAGATCAAAGCCATTGATATCTCAGAGCCGATGATTGCCAAAGCGCAAAGTGTACTGATGCAGCATTATCCTGAGCATGATATCGAGCTGATTTGTGCCGATGTGTGTGAGGTGGCGTTTGAGCGGTGCGATATGATTGTGCTCAATTTAACCTTGCAGTTTTTATCCCCTGACAAGCGCGAGCAGTTACTCAAACGCTGTTATGATGCGTTGGTTGAAGGCGGTATTTTGATTTTGACCGAAAAAACCCATTTGCTCGATGAAGCGGACGATGCGTGGCGCGTTGAGCGGTATTATGATTTTAAACGCGCCAATGGCTATAGTGAGATGGAAATCAGTGGTAAACGCAATGCGCTCGAGAATGTGCTTATCACCGATACCCTCGATTTTCATCATCAGCGTCTAGCAACGGTGGGGTTTGACCGCCATTTGACGTGGTTTCAGTTTTTAAACTTTGCGTCGATTATTGCGTTTAAGTGATGATTGCCCTTAAACAATGAAAACCTGTCAATCCTAAAAGAGTCAACCATGAACCATACCATCAAAACTGCCGAAACCGACGTCTATCTTACCTTGCTGCAATTAGCGGAAAAATACCCAGTTGCCAATGAATGGCTTGCCCAGTTGCCCAATTGGCTGGCTACCATCAAAGACAAATCACGTTACGCCCATGCGCCATTTTATCAATCGCTTATTGAGCGCTTGCCCGTAGTTGATAACGCGCAAGTAGACTTAAATCAACCCTGTATCACTGCAGCATTCGATTGGCAAGACAATGAATACAAAAAAACCCATGCGCTACTCAAACGTTTGATGCCGTGGCGCAAAGGCGGTTTTTTACTGGGTCGAGATGACCGGCAAATCCATATTGATACCGAATGGCGCAGTGACTGGAAATGGGATAGGGTACTGCCGCATATCAGCCCACTTTACGGCAAACGCGTGCTAGACGTGGGTGGAGGTTCTGGTTATCACGGCTGGCGTATGGCGGGCGCAGGGGCAAGCACGGTGATTGTGATTGACCCATCGTGTCTGTTTTATCACCAGTTTATGGCGATTCGCCATTTTGTGGGGCAGGCCGACCGTAACGATTACGGACGCAACAGGGTGCACTATGTGCCCGTACCGCTTGAAGCTTTGCCCAATCCTAGCTTGACTAGCGGGCAAGCAGGTCTGTTTCATACCGTGTTTAGTATGGGCGTGCTATATCACCGCGCGTCACCGTTTGAGCATCTTGAGCAATTATACCATCAGCTAGCAAAAGGCGGAGAATTGGTACTAGAAACCTTGGTGATTGAAGGGGATGCAACATCCGTGCTAGTGCCAAGTGAGCGCTATGCACAGATGAATAACGTGTATTTTATTCCATCGGTTGCGGCACTGTCGCTATGGCTGTACAAAGTAGGCTTTGTGGCGGTGCGCTGTGTCGATGTGGATGTGACATCGACGGATGAACAACGCAAAACCGACTGGATGGATTATCAATCTTTAAGCGATTTTCTTGACCCCAATGATAGCAGCAAAACCATCGAGGGCTATCAACGCCCGACCCGTGCGGTGATGATAGCCAAACGACCGTAACGGCACATGAACAAGTAACAAGCGTAGAGCAGTTTAAGGTAGTGGCGTTTTAGGCTAGCAAGATTTAGAGTAAGGGCGTTTAAAGCGTCCTACTAAAATACCACTCCAAGACCATTTTGATGAGAAAGCCAAAAAAACCGCCGCCCAGTGCCAAAAAAATCCAAAATGTGCCTTGCTTGCCTGCATTGTTTTTCTTGGAAATATCGTACATGATAAAAAATAAAAACGCGATAAAGATAGGTAGCAGCACATACATGCCAAGTTTGGTGATTAACTCACTAGAGACTAAAACAAACATGTTATTATCCTATGATTGTCATCAGACATTACAAAATTTTAGCGCATATTATACGCCAAAAAACCGCGTTTCCTTGTAATGGCATGTATCTTTTGACAGGATTATAATGAAAAAACCATCAAAAATTGGTATATTGAACGCCAAAATCAATGCCCATCGATTATGAGCGAGTGATAGCCTCAAATCGATGGTGATTCATTGATTTATCGTGATTTTTTAGCTATCAATCCTGCAACAAAACCTGTAAGCCAACAAAGAGAATTTCCATGTCAGAACAACAACCCGTCATTTCGCAAGCCTTAGCATTAGTGGTGGAATCACTAAAACAACAGCAAATTTTGCCAATCGATTGGGTTGATAACAGTACCATCAGCCGCACCAAAGACCAAGCGCACGGCGATTTTGCCAGTAACCTTGCGATGATAGCAGCCAAGACTGCCAAGAAAAACCCGCGTGAACTGGCACAAACCATCGTGGCGATGTTGCCTGCCTCGGACATGATTAGCAAAGTTGAGATTGCAGGACCGGGGTTTATTAACTTTTTCTTAGATGATAACGCGCGTTTTGCTATCTTAGACACCATCATGCAGCAAAAAGGCGACTTCGGTACATCCGAAGAATTTGCCGGTCAAAAAATCCAAGTTGAGTTTGTCTCTGCCAACCCAACCTCAAGCCTGCACGTGGGTCACGGTCGCGGCGCTGCGTTTGGTATGAGCGTGGCCAACTTACTAGAGGCAGTTGGCTACCAAGTCGGGCGGGAGTATTACGTCAATGATGCGGGTCGTCAGATGGATATTTTGGCAACCAGCACCTATTTGCGCTACCTTGAGCTGTGCGGTGAGCCAATTGTATTTCCCACCAATGCGTACCAAGGCGATTATGTCAAAGATATTGCCAAACCCATCAAAAAACAGCATGGCGATAGCCTAAAAACCGCTTGGGAACATATGTTACTCAATGTACCTGCCGATGCCGAGTACCAAATCGATTCCAACGGCGAAAAAGTCTGTGTCTCAGGTGATAAAGAAGCCCATATTGACGGGCTGATTGCCAATGCCAAAGCCAATTTGGGCGATAATTATCAGATTTTTCATGAAGCCGCACTAAGTACCATCTTGGCAGATATCCAAGATGATTTGGCGGATTTTAATGTCCATTTTGACCAATGGTTTAGCGAAAAATCAATCCAAGATGCCATTGTGCCTGCTTTGGAATTATTAGAGCAGCGGGGGTTTTTATACCAAAAAGACGGCAACTTGTGGTTTAAATCCACCGAATTTGGCGATGAAAAAGACCGTGTCGTCCGCCGTGCCAATGGTCAATTTACTTATTTTGCCTCGGATATCGCCTACCACAAAGACAAGCTTGACCGCGGCTATGACAAAATTATTGATGTGTGGGGCTCAGACCACCACGGCTACATCAAACGCGTGAAAGCGGCGTTGATGGCGATGGGCTATGATGCCCAGCGTATGGATGTGATTTTGGTGCAGTTTGTCACCCTATGGCGCGGTACAGAGCAAATCCAGATGTCCTCACGCTCAGGTCAGTTTGTGACCTTACGTGAGCTGCGTCAAGAAGTCGGCAATGATGCCGCGCGCTTTTACTATGTTGCGCGTAAACCAGAGCAGCACATTGACTTTGACTTAGAACTTGCCAAATCCCATACCAAAGATAATGCGGTGTATTATATTCAATATGCCCATGCACGTATTTGCCGTGTGCTTGAGCGTACTGAAGAGCGCGGTATCAAGGTCGATGACAAAGCCGGCAAAGCACACCAACATCTGTTGACCCAACCTGTTGAAACGGATTTATTGAGCTTACTGGCTTCTTACCCTGAAGTGCTACGCCGTGCTGCGGTTAACTATGAGCCGCATTTATTGACCAATTACCTCAAAGATTTGGCAAGCTTGTTCCACGGTTGGTACAACGATAACCGTATCTTACCCAAAGATGGCGAAACCCCGACCCAAGATGAGCTTGACTTGATGCAAGCGCGTCTGCGGTTATCAAAGTCGGTACGCCAAGTGATTCAAAACGGCTTAATTTTGCTCGGATTAACGGCACCGACCAGTATGTGATATGATTAAGATACGCTAAAAACGCTGTAATATTACCGTATCCCATGTCGTAGGAGATGATGATGGCAAGACCCAAAGGAGCGACCCCGCGTAAAGCGCCAAGCACGATGTCGTTTTTTGCTGCCATGTTGGTGGGCATGATATTGACCGTGGGGATTGGTCTGTTTGTTTATTTGTGGAATCCATTTAACCAAGGCAAAACCACAAGCAGCGACGAAGCGCCCATGGTGCAGCCAAAGGTGCAAGATAAACCCAAAACCAATAATTACGAGTTCTATGACTTGCTCAAAGAACAGCAGGTCAGTGCAGTCCCCGACGAGGCGGCTGCCAGTCAGCCAGTCTCGGTGCAGCCTGATGTGGTGTTGACCCAAGCTGACAGCACCAGTGCGCCCAAATCAGCGAATGTCAGTGTGGTCGATAATCCGTTGTTGTCTGATGATAACGGAACCAAGCCACGCGCTTCAGCCAACAATAGTACGATAGACACCACCACCGCTGCCGATGACAAAAGCAGTGCCGATGCCATTGTGATTGGCAATGAAGAGCCTACGCGGACTTATATCTTGCAAATCAATAGTTTTGACAATGCCGATGATGCCGATAAACGCCGTGCTGAAGTGCTAATGGCAGGCGTGGATGCCCAAATCATCAAAAAACGCTTAAGCAATGACCAAACTGTCTATCAAGTCATCTCTCGCGCCATGAGTAGCCCAGAGATGGCGGCACAAGCCCAACGCCAACTACAAAATAGCCGCATTGATTCATTGATTGTCGAGCAGCGTCGCTAGGCTGATTTGCATGCAAAAAAACCGTGTTATCGCAACACGGTTTTTTATTGTTCGGTGGCATTAAGCTTTTTTACGACTAAATTTGCGTTGCTTTTTGTTTTGCAGTTCAGTCAAGGTGCGTTTGATTTCCTCATCAGTCAGTTGTGAAATTTGCTGTAAGATATGCATCACATCCATATTAAGAATAAACCGCGCGCTTTTTGCCATGGTATGAATGCGAGCATCGAACTCAATCACCCCGCTGGCCGACACCGTAATATACCCTAGACGCTCTAGCGCATCCATAAAGCTAGTAAACAAGGCACGGTCAAAAAAATCTGGCATGTCATCTTCGTATAGCACGGATAGACGCTGACCTAGCAGATGACCCAAATCAATCACTTGATCTTTGGTGAGTTTGCCTGAGCCTTGCTGACTCAGCAGCGCAAGTACCATAAAGTAACGCTCTAAACTTTGCTCAACTGAGTTGGCAAGTACTGTCAACTGCTGATAGCTACGGGTATTCGGCTCTGGTGTGGTCAGGATGCGATGACCGTCCGCATTCACCCCTTTGTCTACGATGATGTTTTCTTCGACCAACGTATCGATATGCTCACGCAAAGTGTCATTTAGGGTGCGCAGGGGGTATTTCAAAAACAACTCTGCTTGCAAGAAGGGGTACATAATACCCACCACCCGCTCAATAGTATTTAGACTCATGGTGCCATTACGCTGTATCAATGATGCACACAGTGACGCGATGATATAAATATGCAAAATATTGTTGCGAAAATAGCTCAGTAGCGGCGCTTGACCGTCCGCAATACGAATCAAGTCACCGAGCACATGTGGGGTGCGCTCGATGAGTTTAAGCTTGACACCATAATTGATAATGGATTCTGGGCTTTGCTGGGTGATTGACACATCATCATCATACGGGATTTTTTCTGCGATACGTTGATATAGTGCCAACTGTTCACGACAGCTTTGCTCATCGAGTGCGCCATGCGGCGTGTCGAGCAGTACCAAAGATAGCAAAGTGACTGGATTAAGCACCGCAGAGCGGTTGATACGCTGCATGATTTTGATGCCCAAATTGTCAATCATGTGAGTGACATTGGCAGGCATATCACTATCGGTACGGTCTTTGGGTAGAGTATTTGGGGCGACGTCAAATTTTTTCATAAAATCAGCTAGATACAGTGGCTGACCAAAACTGACGTGCACATGACCAAAGATACGCTCGATTTTTCGGCTGGCTTTTAACAAACCCAATAGCGACTCAGATTCTTTGGGTTTACCTTTAAGCTCACCCACATAAGTGCCGCCTTCCATAATACGTTCATAACCGATGTAGGTCGGGATAAAGACAATCGGTTTGCCTGCTTGGCGCAGATGGCTTTGTATCGTCATCGCTAGCATGCCTTTTTTGGGCGGTAACAAGCGACCTGAGCGCGAGCGACCACCTTCGATGAAGTACTCAATCGGCGTGTTACGCATCAGCATACTATGCACATATTCACGAAACACCGCAGAGTACAGCGGATTGCCTTTAAAACTGCGACGCATAAAGAAAGCGCCGCCATTGCGTAGTATTTGACCTAGCACGGGAATGTTTAGGTTCTCGCCTGCGGCAACGTAGGGCACCCGTAAACCACGTTTATAAATCACGTATGACAGTAACAGATAGTCCATGTGACTGCGGTGGCAAGGCACGTAGATGATTTCATGGTCGGATGCCAGTTCGCGTACCCGCTCAAAGTGCGCCACTTCAACCCCGTCATACAACTGTGTCCATAGCCAGGTCAAAAAGCGGTCAAAAAAGCGCACGGTTGCATACGAGTAGTCACTGGCAATCTCGTTCAAATACCCACGCGCCAGTTTTCGGCTTTTGGCGAGTTCACGCGAGTTTTCTTTGCTATCGACATTCACGGCATGCTGAATGGCAGGTGTATACAGAATTTTATCGACCACATTGCGACGGTCTGATAAGTCAGGACCTAAGATGGCTTCTTGTTGCTTATCCAGATAACCTTCTAAACGCTGCTGTACCCGTGCAGTGATGGTGTGTAAATGATGGCGCTCTTCACTAGCAGCATCAGTGGATATCACGCTATCGGCTTGCAGCGCAGGGTTTTTGCTAATCTCCTCTTCGATAATGCCACGCAAATCTTTGGGTGAGTGAAACTGCACATAGGTATCCCGCCCTTTGACCCCGATATTAAATAGCTGTTTACTGATGGTGGGCACTTGCCATTCATCAGCGGTGAGGAGGTTAAACAGCGAATCTTCTTTTTCTGGCGCGCGACCCCACAAGATAGTGACAGGGATAAAATCAATGTGTAGCGTTGGGTATTGCTCGACGGCTTCAATCAAACGTAGTAGGCGAGGTGAAAATACGGCGCTGTCATCAGACAGTTTTTCTGTTTTATGGTGATGCAAAAAAATCATTGCGGTATTTTCATCAATACCATGCGCCCGATCGATGACATTGGCTAGGGCAGGGGGTAGGTCGTATTGTTTGGTTTCTAGGTCAATTAAAATACTGTTGCTACGAGAATACTCTTTGAGCACATAAAAGGTGAGTCGCTGGCTTGAGGTATTGGTATTGGCGCTTGCTAAGTTATCGCTAGCTGGCGGTAGCTTATCATCGCCACCATGGGTGCTAGCTTGGCTAATATTGGGGATGTCGCCGATAAGTTTGGATTTGACGGCGAGCCCCAATAATTTGCCAGAGACTTGTCGGTAAAGATTTTTTAACAGCGGGGTCGCAGCAGGATGGGTACCTTTGTTGTTCGCTTCGGTAGTGCCTGAATTTTTCCCTACGTGATTCATAGTATGCCTAGTGATTGCGTGAGTTTTTTCGTAAGTTTTTTAAAGATAAATACAAGGTTTAAAATATGTCTTATCATGCCATAGATTGATGAATTTCTAAACCTTATCACTCAAAAATTCTTGTATAATGAGTGACTTTAATCCATTTTATCTACCCAAAATAACGTTAATCATAAGAGTGTCTATGGCAAGCCAGCAAGATATAAACCATACCCATACGATTGATATCACTCACCAACCACAGGTGCCCGTAACAGCCGTAACGCAGCAGCTTGAGCAGCAAGCGAGTTGGCAGCAATTAGTCACGCAGTTATTGGAAACCTTAACCCTCGTACCGTATCAAGACAGTGTATTTATTGGGCAAAGTTACGACTATGTGGGTGCGCGTATTTTTGGTGGGCAAGTACTGGGACAAGCATTGATGGCAGCCAGCCATACTGTGGAGCATGCAAAACCTTGCCACTCGTTCCATGGCTATTTTTTGCGCGGTGGCGATATCAATAAGCCTGTATATTACCAGGTCGAGAAATTGCGCGACGGTCGCAGTCTTGCTTCACGTCAAGTGACAGCACGCCAATATGATGATGATAACCAACCGAGCATAATTTTTACCATGATGGCGTCTTTTTCACCGTTTGAAGAAGGGCTTGAGTATCAACAACCGATGCCAACGTATCCTGCGCCAGATGTGTTGCTGACCGAGCAGCAGCTCAAAGACCAAGTGGTAGGCAAAATACCTGATGCCCTAAAAGCGCGCTTTATGCGCCAGCGTCATATCGAAATCAAGCCAGTACAGCCGCGTGACCCAATCCATCCAAAAATCATGGAACCTAGCCAAGCCAACTGGCTACGTATCCCGCAGCTGGGCAAACAGTCAATTCAAGTGCAACAAGCACTGCTCGCATTTTCTTCTGATTTTTATTTGATTGGTACAGGGCTGATGCCACATGGGATTAGCTTTATGACTAAAGGGTTGCAAGCGGCAAGTATCGACCATAGTATGCATTTTCACCGCCCATTTGATATGAATGATTGGTTACTCTACAACATGTGGTGCGATACCACATCACAGTCAAAAAGCCTAAACCACGGTCAATTTTGGCAAAATGGCAAATTGGTCGCCACAACCCAGCAGCAAGGTCTAATGCGACTGCGCTAGTGATTCAATAATTTTACCTTATATTAAATAGTAGCCGTATAAGAGAGAAAAATATGTCCAATCCCCCAATTAGTGATACCACTCGCCAGGACATCGCCCAACAAGACAATCACCCATTAAAAGGCTTTGCTGTTATCTATGAGCAAAAAGTGGAATGGGGTGATATGGATGCGTTCAATCACGTCAATAACGTGGTGTATTACAACTATGCCCAGCGCGCGCGTATCCACTACCTTGAACAAGTTGATATGTTTAACTTACAAACCCATACCGTGATTGCTTCGTCATCTTGCCAGTATTTAAATTCGGTCACTTTCCCCGATGTGCTTTGGATTGGCATTCGTGCCAAAAAAATAGGCAATACTAGTCTGACCCATGACTATGTTTACTTTAGCACGGCCCAGCAAAAAGTCGTCGCTACCGTATCATCCGTCATTGTATTTTTTGACCAAAACGGTAAAAACAAACAACCGATTTCTGATGGTCAACGCCAACAACTTGCCGAGTTAGAAAGTCATATGGTTTAACTGTTGCTAAAATTTAATTGTTCATAAAATTTAACTGTTACTAAAATTGTTAAAAAAAGCCACAAGCATAGCAACTTGTGGCTTTTTTGTCTGATAAATTGCTATCTCGTAAATCATTCTTTGTGGCCTGGGTTGGCTACGGTTTCGACCAAGTTTAGGTTAAACCCTGATAACGCGTTGAATTTGAGCGGTGATGACAGCAAACGCATATCACGCACGCCCAGATAACGTAAAATCTGTGAGCCAACCCCAATGCTGCGGTAGGGTTGGTGTTTAAGCGGTGAGTTGGGTTTGTCAGCGACAAAGTTATCGAGCGCTTCGCCCATATCAATCGCTTGTTGATGCCCAATCCATACAAACACGCCACGCTCTGATTCGCTGATTTCTTTGAGTGAGGCATGGATATCCCAGTTACTCTTACCGCTGTTGGGTAGCTGCACGGTGAATAAATCGCGCAATGGCTGGAAGCTATGCACCCGCACAGTGCTCACGCCTTCTTGAGGGTTGCCCTTGACCAGTGCCAAATGGGTATCCTCTGAATTTTTTTCTTTAAAACGATAAGCAGTAAACTCACCAAACTCAGTTTGCATAGGATAGGTTGCAACCATTTCGACCGTTTGCTCATTGGCAATACGGTAATTAATCAAATCAGCGATGGTACCGATTTTTAAGCCATGTTCTTTGGCAAAAATTTCTAGGTCATCACGGCGCGCCATTTCGCCATCTTCTTTGATAATTTCACAAATCACTGCCGCAGGTTCAAGTCCTGCCAAGCGTGTTAGGTCACAGCCCGCTTCAGTATGACCCGCACGGTGTAGCACACCGCCATTTTGTGCCACAATTGGGAATACATGCCCTGGTTGTACGATATCTTCTGGCTTGGCAGTCGAAGACACCGCTGTTTGGATGGTTCTGGCGCGATCCGCTGCTGAAATACCTGTGGTGACCCCTTCTGCCGCTTCGATTGATACCGTGAAGTTGGTGCTAAATTTAGCGCCATTTTTATCCGACATAAGCGGTAAATTGAGCTGTTCACTGCGGTCAGCGGTGATGGTCAAACACACCAAGCCACGCGCATGAGTAATCATAAAGTTAATATCTTCTGGGCGTACATGGGTGGCTGCCATCAACAAGTCGCCTTCGTTTTCACGGTCTTCATCATCCATCAAAACGACCATTTTGCCTGCACGGATGTCATCGATAATTTCTGCCGTTGTATTAAATGCCATAAAAGTGCCTTTGTTAGCGATTTATTAAAATAACATTGATTAAAAAACTGATTGAAAAATAGGGACAGAAAATAAGCGCTATCAGCTAGTATTATTCAAACTATTGTCTAAATTAACCTTAACAATCACCTAATCAAATTGGGTGAAGCTAGTATAGGCGCCCATTTTTTATTAGATCGCTATTATAGCATTAACTCAGTTAGTCTAAGCAGCGAAATATTGATAGCCATAGACGTTGGTAGCGCACGCAGACATAAGGTTAGGGTAGATTAGTTGAAAAAATTAACAAAAATTGGTGATTTTGTATAATTTTTGAGCAAAAATTAAAAAAAACTGGTATATTATTACTTAATAATTAATAAAAATTACATTGTTAATACGTTTTAAAAAAACGCTATTAAAAAGTCATAGACGTCTAACCGATTTATTATCTAAGGATCCTGTGATGTCAGTCTTTTATCTTATCTACACGAGCAAAATTACCTTACAAGCAAGTTTGCATACGATGACGTTGCCTGATATCTATCGTCAATCAGTCGCGCGCAACACCCAAGCAAATGTCAATAGCGTACTATTTCTCAAGCAAGGCAACTTTCTACAATATATGGAAGGTAGTGAGCGCACTATCACCCAGCTATTTGACAAAATCAAAGCCGATAAAAGACACAAAAATATTCACGTCATTGAGCAGGGACAGGCGCCCAATGCGCTGTTTGGGCACTGGAAAATGCACTGCATCAATTTAGATAGCGTCAATGATATGGATGATGTCGATGATATTAGCCCCCTGCTAGACTATTTTGAAACTGCGCAATTTGATAGCGCCAGTGTACCAAGGTTGCTTGCAGATGTAGAAAACTATTATCGTTCGGGCAAATGGCAAAGGCATCAACATACCGACTTTGATAAGGGCAGTTATAGCCATGCCAAGCTGCGCCGATTGGGCTTTAAGCATCGCTATTTTTTGTGGATTCAGCTTGGGTTTTTGTTAGTGTTCTTATTGCTGGTGATATACTGGGTATTACAGAATAGGGTTCATTGGGCTGCGCTAAATCATCCGTTGTCTGCTTTGACGGGTTTTTTAGCCGCCGCTGTTCAATGATTGTCCTTTAACCACTGTATAAAGGCATAGGTTTGCTGTTCTTTGGCATTATCAGCAAAGTCAAACAATCGTGTGCCCATCAAATTATCAGGCAGATACTGCTGTGGGTGGTAATGGTTGGGGTAGTCATGAGGATAGATATAATTGGCGCCATAACCTTCGGCGCGCATCAGCTTGGTGACGCCATTACGCAAATGTAGCGGTACAGGTGATTGGTCATTTTCAGCCAGTCGCATTGCTTTATTGATCGCCTGATAACTAGAATTGGACTTCGGCGATGTCGCCAAATACACCACCACTTGCCCCAAAATAATCCGCGCTTCAGGCATACCGATGCTCTGCACGCTTCGCAGGGCGGTATCAGCAAGTAGTAACGCATTAGGATTGGCAAGTCCGATATCTTCACTCGCCAAAATCACCAACCGACGCGCAATAAAGGCAGGGTCTTCGCCCGCTGTCAGCATCCGCGCCATCCAATACAGTGCCGCATCAGCGTCGCTACCACGGACTGACTTAATCATCGCTGACACTAGGTCATAATGGCCATCACCTGATTTGTCGTAGCGTACCAGGCTTGCACCTGCCACGGCGATGACACTGTCATCAGTCACCACAATCGGTGACTGGCTACCTGGCTTAAAATTGGGGCTTGATTGAATGGCGAGTTCAAGTAAATTTAACGCCTTACGTGCATCGCCTTGCGATAGCGCAAAAATCGCTTGGCTTGATTGTATTTCAATCTTAAATTGTTTAAAAACTGCATCATCGTCAATGGCACGTTGTAGCACTTGGCTGATTTCATCTTCGCTCAAGGGGTTGAGCCGATACACTTGGCAACGAGACAATAGCGCATTGTTGACACTAAACGAGGGATTTTCGGTGGTCGCACCAATTAAAGTAATATCCCCTGACTCAACCGCCCCGAGGAGTGCATCTTGTTGTGCTTTGTTAAACCGATGAATCTCATCGACAAATACCACCGGCGGCTCGCCAAACAAGCCGTCATCTTTTGCCAGTACTTCACGCAGTTCTTTGACCCCTGCATTGATAGCCGAGAGCGGGCGAAAAGGACGACCCACCGCATCGGCTAATAGCATGGCTAAGGTGGTTTTGCCGATGCCTGCTTCGCCATGCAAAATAATCGAGGGTAAGTAACCTTGCTCAACAATACGGCGAATCGGCGCATTGGCACCGAGCAAGTGGGTTTGTCCGATTACCTGGTCAAGCGATTTTGGGCGGACACGTTGGGCAAGGGGGATTTGAGCGAGTTGATTCATCATTAAGGTATAAGTTTAACTGGATTACTTAGTCGAAGGTCTTCAGCGATTTCATTATTTTTTAAATTGGGATTGTAGTCAAGCGCAGCACTTATTTGGTAAAAGTAGCTTGGTAAAAGTAGCTTGGTAAAAGTAGCTTGGTAAAAGTAGTTTGACACAAGTAGCGTGGCAAAAATAACTTGGTAAAAGTAATTGCATCAAAAACAACGAGGGTTTTTTAAGAATTTTAGCATGCTTAAATGACAGCGGTAAGCTAACTTGTTTGATTTGTGTGACTACTTGGATTGAGAAATATTTTTCCTTTGTTAAATAAAAATAAACAGTAATGATGTGAGGCTTAATGAGCCATATTTTTAAAAAAACTACAATATTGTTAATATGACAAGTGTGGATTGACGGGTCAGTTTTTTCTTTTTACAATCTCATACTTTAGTTAATATTCAAACTGACAGTTAGTGCTCACTTTGGTATTTCATTATTATTTAATTAGGCATTATTTAATAAGACATTATTTAACAAGACAGTTTTTTATAAGACAGTTTTTTGGTAATACGGGCATCATAACGGCGACCGCATGAATTACTAGGGTAATTGACGGCTTGCGGGGTTGTTATGTTGCGGCAAAGCCATAGGCAAGTTATTAGCGAGTCGTATGAAATTACATCAATCCATCAAACCATCGACTTACCCAGTAAGCCATCCTCTGCAGCCTCTATCACGCGTGCTTACCCTGTCTGCGTTTACGGTGGCAATGGTTTCGTTGAATTTGTCCTTATCTTTGGCTGCGACTGCTGCGATCACGGTCACCAAACCCAGCCCTACCAAAACCACCCCGACAAAAACTACAACAAAAACCACCAAAACCACCAGTACCCCCACTAAAAATGCTAACAAGCCGCCTGTTAAAACATCAGCTAAAACATCGGCTAAAAATTCTGTTAAAACATTGGCTAAAACCACACCAGCAGCGGCAACTATAAAGCCCACTAGCAGATTGCAGCCCAGTACCAGTGGCGATACCGCAGAGTTTACGCCGGTAATCAATACCCCGCCCAATCCTGAGCCTGTACTCAATGCTAGCCCTGCCACGGACGCACCATCAGCAGACACGCCATCGAAAAAAACCGCGACCCGCTCCAATGAAGTCAAAGGTGGCAAAGTAGCTGGGCTCAGCTACGATCCTACTATCAATAATGGGGTGCCTTATCCGCCAAGTTATGGCCTAGATGTGCCCAGTAATTTGACACTGGCACAAGCGCAGCAGTACCTAGTTAAAGTATCACCCAAAGTCGCGGCAGACAATGCGGCAATCGTGAGTAATGAGCTGCGAGCTGAGTCAACCAAAGGCTTAAATAAACCGATTGTGTATCTGGGTGCCAGCGCCACGCATGTACATGTGGATGACAATATAGATACCACGGGCATTAAAAACAACCTAGCCAATGCCATTGACAACGCAGTCAATAACAATATTGGTAATTTACCCATCACTTTGCCACTGCCTACCACCCCTGTCGATATCGGTGGTTTAATCACCGACCCGATTCCCAATAGCATCCCTGTCAATGTCGATAAAAATAGAACAGGCGCAAATGTCACCGTGCTATGGTCTGCCTATAACGGACATAAAACCGAAGCAGTGACCAGTTTGCTCAATGGTATGACTGATGAAAGCCGTGCCGATGCTGATTTGTCACTGGATGAACAATACACCACGCTTACCAAACGCTATTTTCAAACCCAGCTTGCCATCATGGCAGCTTATCTACGCGCCGATGCGCTCAATGCGATTCGTGCCACTGACCATGCCGCGCAGCGCGCACTGGATGTGGGGCTGATTTCAAAAGTCGAGCGTTTGGAAGCAAAAAAAGCCTTAGCCGATGCCGAATACGAAAATAGCAAAGCGCTGAACGATGCTGAGCTTGCCATGACCGCACTACAGCGGTTACTGCGGACGCCATATTTTATCAAACCAACATCGCCTTTATTTGTATCCACCAAGCCGTTGCCGCCACTCAGTTATTTTCAGCAGCAGGCTAAAATGCATCACCCAGGTTTTGATAAGGTTGCCGCCAAGTACAACCAAGCTAAAGCGCTGCATGAATTTAGTGAATCCGCCTACAAACCCAATGTCACCGTCTTTGGTCGCTCTGAAATCGACGCTGACCCAAATTGGATTGCTGGGGTGTCTGCCAACTGGAAATTGTGGGGTGGGGTAGATCGCCGTACCAGTACCCAATCGAGCCTTGCCAAGCTGCACCAAGCCGAATTTAGCCAAGTGGATGTCAATGATAATATTATGTTATTGGTAGAAAAAAATTGGCAAACAGTCAACAATGCACGCGATAATTTCATTGCCTTAAATACCAATATTGAACTTGCCAGCGAGATGCTACGTTTTCGTCAGCTCGGTTTTAAAGAAGGCGTCAACACGGCCGTAGAAGTGATGCAAGCCGAGGCCAATTTGGAAAAAGCCAAAACCGAGCAAGCCAAAGCGGCAAATGATTATGTACAGGCAATGGCAGACTTGATGCAAAGCTGCGGTACGCCGCTAGAGTTTAACCGTTATATGCAGGCAGCAGATGTCAAGCTACCAGCGATTTATTTTGAACATCGTAAAAACTAATCAATTATTTTAACCCGTGTCTTTATTTCACCAGTAGGCTTACCGTATGGCTGATCCACAAAACCCAACACCAGACAATGCGATGGACAACGCTAAAGACAACACTTTGGACAGCGCTGCGGATAATGCTAATGCAGCGATGAACGCCCAAGCTGCCGATGAGCCGCACGCAGAGGACAGCCTGTCAGCCGCTACGTCGGATAGCCGTTACGTGCCGCCCACCAAAAAACCCAGTAAAATTCGCACTATCATTATTGCCTTGATTATCCTTGGGCTGATTGGACTGGTCGCATGGGGGCTAATCAAAGACAAGCGCGAAACGCGCAGCGAGCCTGTGACCATACAAGGGCATATGGAAGTAGAGCAAACGCCTGTCGCTGCCAAAGTTGCCGGTCGTATTGCCAATATTTATGTCAAAGAAGGCGATGAAATTAGCGTCGGCACACGCTTGATTGATATGGATAGCCCAGAAATCAATGCCAAGGTCGAAGAAGCACAAGCAGGCAAAGAATTAGCCCAAAGCCAACTGGACAAAGCCAACAATGGCGCAAGACCGCAAGAGATTGAAATGGCAAAATACCAGTACGATGCTGCCCAATCCGCTGCTGACCTTGCCAAAGTCACCTACGAACGTATTAATCGACTAGCGGCAGAAGGCTTGATGTCACGGCAAAAACGTGACGAAGCCTATACCAACTATGTCGCCAGTGTCGATAAAGCCAAAATCGCCAAAGCCCAATATGAGTTAGCCAAAACGGGCGCGCGCAGTGAAGATAAAACCGCCGCGCAAGCGCAAGTCAGCCAAGTAGAAGGCAAGCTTAAAGAAGCGATGGTTGCCAAAGAAGAAGCCAATCTTAAAAGCCCGATTGCGGGTATCGTGGACAACGTGATTGTCAAACCAGGTCAAGTGGTTGGACAGGGCGTACCACTGATGACCATTGTTGACCCCAAAGACCAATGGGTTGTGCTTAACGTTACCGAAAACAATCTAAACCATTTTGCAGTCGGCAGTGAATTTAGCGGTACGGTTCCTGCATTATCGGTCAACAATCAGCCTTACCGCCAAGTGTTTAAAGTGTACGCAAGTTCCGTGCTATCAGATTTTGCCACGTGGCGCCCCACCAACAGCAAAGACGGCTTTGATATGCGTACCTTTGAGATTCGTGCGCGCCCGAGCCAGTCAGATACACGCCTAAGACAGGGCATGACCGTATTGGTTGATATACCGGCAAGCCAGCAGCCAACCCAAACACAATGAAGTCAACCATGATATCAAAACTGACATCAAAACTGACATCAAACAAGCGCTCTAAACCCTCACTGACATCGTCCGCTGTGCCAAATACCAGTGACAGTGTCAGTGTCAGTGTTAGGGCTGGTAACAATGACAATGATCAAGAGCGTCATGCGCAGTTCGATAACCGCTCAGGCTTTGTGCAATTCTTTGCAGCGTTTTGGTACAGTGCGCGCCGTGAATGGGATTTTTTGGTGCAAAATCGCTGGGATTTTTCCTTGATGTTTTGGATGCCCATCATATTGATATTTTTGGTGTGGTGGATTTTTAGCAAAGGCATGGCAGTCGGGATTCCGATTGCGGTCATAGACAATGACCACTCCGCGCAATCCGCGACGATTATCCGTTATATTGATGCGACGCCTGAAGTTGCGGTGGTCAAAAGTCTTCATAGTGCCGCTGCCGCCCAGCAAGCCATCGAGACTACCGATGTCATGGCGGTGGTTGAAATCCCAGAGAATTTTTCAACCAATCTACTGGCTGGCAAAACCTCGCGCTTGCTACTCAATGTCAATGCCCAGTATGGCACGCATTCAGGCATGATACAAAAAGCGGTACAGACAGCGGTAGGTACTTTCTCGGCAGGGGCAGAGATGCAGCGGCGAGTCGCCATTGGCGAAGATGTCACCCTGACCAAAACCAGTTATGCACCGATACAATCGCAAAGTGTGGCACTGTTTAATACCGCCAATAATTATCAGCAATTTTTGGCAGTCACTGTGGTACCAGCCTTACTACATATTTTGTCGATGGTGATTGGGGCGTCAACTGTCGGGCGAGAGCTGGTCGACAAGACGTTAGGTGAGTGGTACCAGTCGCTAAAATCCCCCAAATTTGCCAGTAACCATGCCAGTAACTATGCCTTTAACCGCCCCTTTAATCCTAACCATCCTGTGACACTGGGGCACGAAAAACCCAAACTATCGCTGATTATCGCAGGGCTCAATGGCAAACTAATTTGGGCGATGTTTGCCTATACGCTTTGGGCAGCGGTGGCGTTGACCTTGGTGATGCAAATTTTTCCCATTCGCTTGGCATCCGTGGCGATTACTTATCTGATATTTTTAATGTTTATGATGGTGTCGTTTTGGCTTGGGGTGATTGTCACGGTAGGTACGTTTTCGTATCGTCAAGGCTTGTCATTTACCGGATTTATCTCCGCGCCGTCATTTGCTTTTTCAGGGGTGACGTTTCCATTTTTGGCGATGAGTCCTGCCGCGCAGCGTTGGGCAAATGCCCTGCCATTAACCCATTATCTCAACTTGCAAACCGCCCAATTACAAATGGGTGCGCCGCCATCGTTTGCCTATAGCAGCTTTATCGGATTTTTTATTGCCGTCATGATTACCTTATTGCTAGCCGCCTTGTTGACCAAAAAGGCCTTGTTGAAGCCTGAAAAATGGGGGCAACGCTGATGCCCACCCAGACAACGCCCGGCAAAGTCGACGTAAGCAAATCTGCCAACATTTGGGAGCGCGGTTTTTTGCTGCAAGTTTTGCATGTATGGCGCAGCGTGTTTCAAGACAAAGGGGTGCTCAGTATGCTACTGATTGCCCCGATTATTTATGGTTTTTTTTACCCGTGGCCGTATTCAAAAGAAGTGGTGCGTCATGTCCCTGTGGCAGTGGTGGATTATGACCATTCAAGTCTATCGCAGACCATTATCAGCTACGCCCAAGCCAATCCACGCATCCAAAGCACCATTGTAAACGATGAAAACAGTGCCAAGCAGCTGATGTGGCAAGGCAAAATTGCAGGCTACATGGTGATACCCTCAGGGCTGTATCAAAAAGTGACCACAGGACAACCTGCCAAGGTGAGTATCCTTGCCAACGGTAACTATTTTTTGCTCAATAAACAAGTACAATCGGGGTTTTTAGAAGTCATCGGCACAGTGTCGGCAGGGGCGAAAGTACAAAAAAATGTCGCCATCGGGCAAGATATCACGGTTGCCAAAAACAATATTTCCCCTGTTGCGCTGACGATTAATCCGTTATACAACCGTACCGAAGGCTATGGCAGCTATATTGTCCCTGCGGTTGCAATATTGATTCTGCAGCAGATGTTTTTGATGGGCACAGCAATGCTAGTGGGTACTTGGGCAGAGCAAGACATGCACCGCGCTTCGATGAAAACGTGGCTTGCGCGAATATTGGGCTTAGCGTGTTTTGGTTTTGTGCTCGGCTGTTTTTATTATGGCTGGGTGTTTTCCAACAATGACTATATCCGTAACCAAAATCTGACGGGTTCACTGATACTGCTTGCCCTGTTTTTCCCCGCGGTAACGGCACTGGGCTGTTTACTTGGGGTGTGGTTTGGGGCGCGAGAACGGGCGATGCAAATCTTGGTCGCAAGTTCAATGCCGATGCTGTTTGTCTCAGGGATTTCGTGGCCGTATCAAATGCTGCCTGAGCCACTGCAGTATATACGCTGGGTGTTGCCTAGCACCTCTGGGATGAATGCCTCTGTGATGCTGAACCAGATGGGCGTGCCACTGGCGTATGTCAACGTGTATCTCATGGCACTCATGATGATTTTCTTGGTTTGTTTATTGCTGCTACTTTTATTAGCGAGTAAAGAAAGTGAATCGCTAGCAGATTAATCCTTG
>NZ_DAMALV010000003.1:9625-57269 GCF_032069585.1 Moraxella sp. CTOTU48268 | reverse complement strand
TTGATAAACTTTTCGATAGCACATTGACACAGATGGGCAATTCGTGGTTATCTAGCAGAATGAATACAACATAATTGAATTTTTCAACTGATTGGCATATAGGATTTATCAGTGATCAGTATTTTTGATTTATTTAAAATTGGGATTGGACCTTCAAGTTCGCATACGGTCGGACCGATGAAAGCGGCGAATCTGTTCGTTAGCGCATTATCACAGCAGCAGCTACTGACGCAGGTGGATAGGGTGCAAGTTGAGCTGTTTGGTTCACTCGGTGCGACGGGTAAAGGGCACGGTAGTGATATAGCGGTGATGCTAGGTTTGATGGGGGAGCAACCACAGACGACGGATGTCACCGCTATTTCACAAAAAATTGCCGATATCCAAGCGCAAAACACGCTGTGTCTAAATCAGCAGCATGAGATTAACTTTGTTGCTGACAAAGATTTAATCCTAAATGGTAGGGTATCGCTGCCCCATCATCCAAATGCTTTGACTATCACTGCTTTTACAGGCAATGACATTGTTTACCAAAATACTTATTATTCAATCGGCGGCGGGTTTGTGCAGACCGAGCAAGAAGCCCAAGCAAAAGAACCGGTAATTGAAAGCGTCAAAAAACCGGTACCTTATCCCTTTAACAACGCCAAAGAATTATTACAAATTTGCCAACACCATCAACTGTCAATCGCTCAGGTCGTCCGAGCCAATGAACTGGCTAACTTGAGTGAAGATGAGCTGCTGGGTGGGCTTAATGACATTTGGCAAGTCATGCAAGACTGTGTCAATGATGGTTGTCGCCACGATGGTATTTTGCCAGGGGGCTTACAAGTACAGCGCCGCGCCAAGGCGATTTATCAGCAGTTATCCGCTGCCGATAGCCGAAAAGCGTTTAATGATGCCCTTGCCGTGATGGATTGGGTGAATCTGTATGCCTTGGCAGTTAATGAAGAAAACGCCAGTGGCGGACGTGTGGTAACTGCACCCACCAATGGTGCGGCAGGCGTGATACCTGCGGTCATGCATTATTATCGAGATTTTTGTCCAAGTTATACGCTGCAAGGTTTGCATGATTTTCTACTAACCGCTGCGGCGATTGGCATCATTATCAAAGAAAATGCCAGCATCTCAGGCGCAGAAGTGGGCTGTCAAGGGGAAGTCGGATCGGCGTGTGCGATGGCGGCGGCAGGGTTAACCTATGTGCTTGGCGGTAGTCCTGCCCAATGTGCCAACGCTGCCGAAATTGGCATCGAACATCACCTTGGTATGACGTGTGACCCGATTGCGGGATTGGTGCAAGTGCCTTGTATCGAACGCAATGCCATGGCGGCAGTAAAAGCGATTAATGCCTCAAGGCTTGCGCTTAAAGGCAATGGGCAGCATGTGGTATCGCTTGATAAAGCCATCAAAACCATGAAAGAGACAGGCAGAGATATGATGTCAAAATATAAAGAAACCGCAATGGGCGGGCTTGCTATCAATGTCCTAGATGAGGATTTTGCCGCCCAGTCAAATCTGATTCCGACGCTGGATGTGACGGTCAATTACAGTCAGTGTTAGAGCTACAATAAAAAAACCGATTCGCCAAGGAATCGGTTTTTCTGTGCTTATCAATCAATCGCAGGCTGATAATCCCCTGTGATAATACGGTCTTTGATGTCATCGGCTTGTGCCAACACTTGAGCCAATAAGGCTTTGACATTGTCAAGCGTGGCGATGGGGCTTAACGTGGTCATTTTAAGCGATTGCACATCTTGGTGAGCATCCCCTTGCTTTTGGTAACTGACGCGCGTCACGCCGATGTTGGCTTCACCTTTGGCAAATAGCTCATCGGCGACATTTTGGTTCAAGCTATCAATCAACTCAGTAGGGTAGTCTTTGGGTACCACGCGAAATAGCACGGAGGCAAACTGTGGCTCTACCAACAACTCAAGCCCATCAGTGGCTTTGATATAGTCAGCGACTTCGCGGGTCAAATCAACGCCATGGTCAATCATCGAGCCATATAATTCTTCGCCCAAGGCTTCCACCGTCAGCCATAATTTTAGCGCATCAAAACGGCGCGTCGTCTGTAGCGACTTAGAGACTAGGTTGGGTACGCCATGTTCTTCGTCATACGCAGAGTTCAAATACTCAGCTTCATAATGCATGAAGCGATAGTTAGCTTCATCTTTGAGCAGAAATGCCCCGCAAGAGATGCTTTGGAAGTAGTGTTTGTGGAAGTCGAGGGTGATAGAGTCGGCTTGCTCAATACCTGCAAGTTTATCGCGGTAGTTATTCGATAAAATCAGCGCACCGCCCCAAGCGGCATCAATATGAAGCCATGCACCGTACTCATGGGTGAGCTTACGAATCGCAGGGATTGGGTCAATCGCGCCCGCGTCCGTGGTGCCTGCGGTAGCGACCACACAGGCGATGATTTTGCCTTCGGCTTTGAGTTGCGCCATGGTGTGTTCAAGTGCGGCAACATCCATCTGCGCTTGGTCATTGACTGGCACAGTAACCACCGATTGAAAACCCATACCCATCATTGCCATGTTTTTTTGCACGCTAAAATGCGCGTTTTCTGAGCAGATGACTTTCACTTTTTGCATGGCGTCGGCTGGGATACCGTCACGCTGTACTGACCATTCTGACCCATCGTCATTTTTATAGTTTTTAGCGATACACCAATCACGGGCGAGTAACACGCCCATCAAGTTGGATTGGGTACCACCTGAGGTGAATACGCCCGCTTGTCCGCTACCAAAACCGACTTTTTGACGTAGCCAATCAATCAGTTGCACTTCCATCAGTGACCCAGCTGGGCTTTGATCCCAAGAGTCCATCGATTGGTTGGTGGCATTGATCAGCACTTCGGCGATTTGACTGGTCACCATCGTTGGGCAGTGCAAGTGAGCGAGCGAATGGGGGTGATGCACTTTTAGGCTTTTATTAAGGAATAATTCGACTGAACGTTTTAAGGCGTCTTCTAAGCCAAGTCCTTCTTTTGATGGTTGAAAGCTAATGGCAGCACGCAGCTGCTTAATACTACCGCCAGTGTACATTTTGTCGTTTTTGAGCCAGTCGGTGACGGCTTGTACAGCGGTGTTCATATTTTTTTGGTAATCGGCAATGGATTGGCTGTCATTACAAAATAACGCTTGGCGGTGCTGTGATAAGTTTGACATGGTAAGTCCTTGCATTCTTTAAGAGAGAGTTAACTATAAATTGTCATTAAAAAGAGTGATATGAGCAAATGGTTAATTTATTTTACAAAACTACGCTTATACAGTTGATGATTTACAATATTGGCTTTGGCATCGTTTTTATCCCAAATTTGCAGTTCCCAAGGATAATAAAAATTGCTCGCATTTTTAAAATACACATGCACACCGATGTACCCGTCGATATCACGTAAATACCAATTTTTTAGACTGTAATCTGTTTTCCAATCATCCAGTTTTTCCATAATGTCTGTCACATCAGCCGATGGCAAAATTATCCGAGCACCAAAAATATCATTTAAGATATTATTGACCGGGTACTGGTTTTGTCGTGCCAAATAGCGATTGACTTTGTCATAGATACTTTCAGCCGTTTTAACGCGGTAAAAAAAATCGATATTTTGGGTATCGGCAAATGCCAAATAATCATTAATCGCTTCATGCAAATTAAGCCGATATGACAAGATAGGCTCAATAGGGACGGTTTTGAGCGTATGTGATAGATTGATTTTTTGTACCTTGCCTGTTTCGAAATAATCTTGCGAATACTCACCATGAATCCGATTGATTTCTCGAATCAGGCGTTCGGTCTTGGCGATATTGGTTTCCATATTTTACTCAAAATGAAATAAACAGATAATAAAAACGGCAAAGCCACGTCAGTAACTTTACCGTCTTGATAGGCAATAATCAATTACCCACGTACTTTTTGCACGGCTTCAGCCACTGCCTTTTTAAAGCGTTCAAGCACCGCATTACATTCTTCTTGGGTGATGTTAATCGGGCAAAGCAAGCGAATCACTGTACCGCCACGACCGCCTTTTTCCAGCAGTAACTTGTTGTCAAAACACGCTCTTTGAATCGCGTTTGCCATGTCAATATCGGCAGGATACGAGCCGATACGGTCAGCAGGTTTACGCTCATCGACAATCTCAATACCGGTCATCAAGCCGCGACCGCGCACGTTACCGATACAAGGGAATTCTTGGGCGATTTTTTTGAGTTCCTCACGCAAGAATTCACCACGGATGCGCGCATTTTCTGCCAAGTTTTTGCTGCGGATTTCATCCAATACTTGAATCGATGCCGCCATTGCAAGCTGATTGCCACGGAAAGTACCGGTGTGACCGGCTGGTGCCCATGCGTCGAATTTTTTGTTGATGGCAAGTACGCATAGTGGCAAACCACCCCCGACCGCTTTACTCATCACCACCACGTCAGGCACGATGTCGGCATGTTCGAAGGCAAACATTTTGCCTGAGCGCGCAAACCCAGCTTGCACTTCATCCAAAATCAATACGATATCGTGTTTGGCCGTCACTTCACGGATTTTTTGTAGCCATTTTTTGGGCGCAGGCACGACACCGCCTTCCCCTTGAATCGCTTCTAGGATGACCGCTGCAGGTTTGACCACGCCGCTTTCAACATCTTCAATAAAGTTTTCAAAGTAGTAAGTCAGCGCATCAACGCCCGCTTCACCACCAAGCCCAAGTGGGCAGCGGTATTCATGCGGATAGGGCATAAACTGTACCCCTGGCATCAAATTGCCCACTTTCTCTTTGGCAGACAAATTGCCAGTCATGGCAAGCGCGCCATGGGTCATACCGTGATAACCACCGCTAAATGCGATAACGTTGTCACGCCCTGTATAAGTTTTTGCTAATTTAATTGCCGCTTCTGTACCGTCAGCACCGGTCGGACCGCAAAATTGCAATACAAAATCTTTTGGAAAAAAAGACAGCAAGGATTCGGTAAATGCATCTTTGACAGGTGTGGTGATATCTAGGGTGTGCAGTGGCAGACCGCTTTCTAACACATCGTATAAGGCTTGTTTGACGGCTGGGTGATTGTGACCCAAGGCTAATGTACCAGCACCGGCTAGGCAATCAAGGTAATCATTGCCTTCAACATCGGTGACCCAAATACCTTGGGCTTTAGCTATAGCTAGCGGTAGTTTGCGGGGATAACTACGAACATTAGATTCCATCGTGTTTTGACGAGTTAAGTAATATTCGTTAGTGGCATGAGAAATAGGGTGTACAGGGGTGTGAACGCTCATATCGGATTACCATCTCAGATAAGGGTTTAAGAAAATTTGCTTGTGGCTATCTTTCTCGAACTTGTGAATAAAATATCAGTCAGGATGACTGACACCAAAACAAAAACGTTATACCGCAAAACCCCAAAATGCCATGACACTGCACCCAAGACCTAACAATATAACGTTCAAAATTTATGGGGGCATAATACCCTTTTTTTGTGAAAAATAAAGTCTTTTTTGCAAAAAATCGCATGAATCCTCCAAAGTGATAACACAGGCTGTATTTTGCGATGGCAAAAGCAAAAAATCACGGTAAGCGGTAAGCGGTAAGCGGTGAGCAATGAGCGGCACAAAACTATGAAGCAGTGTGGAAAGTTTGATAATCGTTGATAGTCTATACGGTATATAAAACTCTGCAGTCACAATTTCAGTCACGATAATGATAAAAAAATTACCTAGTTAATACCATGTTAATGAATTATTTGGTACAAAATAGCCAAGTGTCAACAAGGCTAACAACATCAAAATTTTATAAAAGCTAAATACTGCTTATTGAGAGTTTTACACGAATAAACATACAAAAGCTGATTAAAAAAATATAATAAAATAAAGTCAATTACCTAGCAAAATACACTGGCAAAAAAACTAGTAAAAAAATTACCAAAAGAAACTGCCAAAAAAAATTGCCAAAAAAACAGGATGGCGACATACGCAAAAATGACAAACCCTTCTAATGTTAGCATCATCCTTGCGTAGGCAAGGCGTAGCGAATTTTTAGAAATAAGTTTGATAACAGGCGTCAATACTAGATAACACACTTACCAATAAACCCATAACAACTAGACGAGAAGCAGCTTTATGCCACAATCCTTAACACTTACTATCAATCAGCAACAACATACTTTGACGAATCTAGATGTACGCACCACGGTACTAGATGTCTGTCGCAATCATCTTGGCTTGACTGGCAGCAAAAAAGGCTGTGACCACGGTCAGTGTGGCGCATGTACCATGCTGATTAATGGTCAGCGGGTCAACAGCTGTCTGACCCTAGCGGTCATGCACGAGGGCGATAACATCGAGACCATTGAAGGCATTGGCTCACCTGAAGCGCTTGACCCGATTCAACAAGCGTTTTTGGAACATGACGCCTTTCAATGTGGCTATTGTACCCCTGGGCAAATTTGCTCGACCAAAGCGATGATTGAAGAGTTACGCCAAAACTGGGCAAGTCATGTGTCAGCTGATTTGATGCAGCCTTTATCAAACGATACAGCGCAATTTAAGCAACAATTAGATAAAGAAATCTCTGAGCGTATGAGCGGTAATATTTGTCGCTGCTCGGCATATCCCAACATCGTGCGAGCTATTAAACAAGTATTACAAGAAACAGGTTTTTCGGCAGAGACAGATAAGGTGACCGCTCAGACAGCAGCTACTCAGGCTACAGGAGTGTCGCTATGAAAACGTTTGATTATCAGCGCGCCAACTCGGTGGATGACGCAATCAAAATAGCCACTTTAGCTGAGGGGCATTTGGCTGAGGCGCAGCGTCCGTTTTTTATCGCTGGGGGTACCAATTTACTTGACTTGATGAAACTCGAAATCGAACAGCCAACACAGCTGATTGATATTTCACGTTTGCCGCTTAATACAATTGAAGCCACGCCAGGAGGTGGGTTAAAAATCGGCGCTATGGTCAGTAACAGTGAATTAGCGGCTCACCCTGTTATTCGTCAAGATTATGCGGTGCTTGCCCGTGCCTTGTTATCGGGTGCATCGCCGCAACTGCGTAACAAAGCCAGTACCGGTGGCAATCTACTACAGCGTACCCGTTGTTACTATTTTTATCAGCCTGATAGTCCGTGTAATAAGCGTGAGCCCAATTCTGGCTGCGGGGCAAAAGCAGGTCTTCATCAGAATTTGGCAATTTTAGGCACAAGCGAGCAGTGTATTGCCACCCATCCATCAGATATGGCGGTGGCAATGCGATTACTCGATGCCGTCATTGTTATCCAGCAAGCCGACGGGCAAACCCGCCAAGTGCCTATCGCTGAATTTTATCGCTTACCTGAGCAAACCCCACATATTGAAACTTGCTTAAATCTAGGTGATTTGATTACCCATATCATTCTACCGCCACCCTTAAAAGGCGTGCATAGCTATGACAAAGTGCGTGACCGTGCCTCATATGCCTTTGCTTTGGTGTCCGTCGCTGCCGTGATTGAGCATGATAATGATACACTCACCAATGTGCGACTTGCATTTGGCGGTATTGGCAGTCAGCCATGGCGAAATGACGAAATTGAAAAAATACTGATTGGTAGCACGGGCGATGCCGTGAGTATTGAGCTTGCGGTGGCAACCCTATTCAAAGAAGCAAAAACCGATGAACAAACCGAATACAAGACCGTGCTAGTACAACGTCTTTTACACCATGTTGTGCAGCGTGCGTTACAACAACCCAATCAATCAAGTCCTTTAAGTAGTGGAGTGAGTGCATGAGCCTAACACAAATTTTTGGCGAATCGCCCCTTGAAAAAAAACTGATCATGGACAAGCCTGTCGAGTCACGGCTAGATACGACCGATAGCAAGCTCGTTGGCAAACCACTGAGCCGTATTGAAGGACACCTAAAAGTCGCAGGCAAAGCCACGTATACTGCTGAGCACCAATTTGACGACTTGTGTCATGGGGTGATGGTCGGCGCAACCATTGGTAAAGGCAAGGTAAAAAAAGTACATAAAGATACCGCCTTACAAGTTGCAGGTGTGATTGGGGTGTTTCATGACCCGCTGTTTTTACGCAACCCGCAACAAGGGGGTGTCAAAATGGCGCCTGTGCAAGGCGCAAGTGAAGTTTTTTATCATGGACAGCCGATTGCTTTGGTGGTCGCAGAAACCCTAGAAGCGGCTCAAGAAGGCGCGAAGGCGTTACAAATTGACTATGAAAATGATGAAAAACATGGGCATTTTGACTTTAACAAGCAAAAAAAGCATACCCAATTTATTGATTGGGTAACCGATAAAAGTGACGACATTGGCAAACCTGAAAAAACGCTTGAGCAAGCAGAGGTCAAAGTCGATGTGATTTATACCACACCTAGCCAAAGTAACATGCCGATGGAGCCGCACAGTTCGTTGGCGCGTTGGTTTGAGGGTAAGCTAACCCTTCATACTTCTAACCAAATGCTTGCCTCTTCCAAAATACAACTTGCCAAAGCCTTAGATATGCCCGAAGACGATGTCCGTTTGCTATCGCCATATGTTGGTGGCGGGTTTGGCTCAAAACTCGGTATTTCACCAGAGTCGGTGATGGCAGCCATTGCGGCTAAAGAATTAAAACGCCCCGTACTTGTGAACATGACCCGACCGCAAGTCATGGAAACTACCGTGAGACGCACCAACACCGAACAACGGGTGGCATTGGGGGCGGATAAAGATGGTAAAATCCATACCATTATTCATAATAGCATTGTCACCAATTTACCGTCAGAAACGTTTTTTGAGCCAGTGGCGGTCTCTACCCACTTTTTGTATGGCGGTGACAATCGCCAAATCAAATACGAAATGGCGCGCATGAATTTTACCTTAACAGGTTCTATGCGTGCCCCTGGCGAAGCGGTGGGTCAGTTGGCACTCGAATGTGCCGTGGACGAACTGGCGCATACACTGAAGCTGTGCCCAATCGAACTGCGAAAACGCAATGAACCGAGCGAAGACCCAAGCAAAAAAATTCCCTACAGCACCCGAAAATTGCTGGCGTGTATGGAGCAAGGGGCAAAAGCCTTTGGGTGGGATAAACGCCCACAAACGCCCGCGAGTCGCCTTGAGGGTGATTGGCTAATTGGCTATGGGATGGCGTGCGCCGCGCGTAGCAACGAATTAAAACCCTCACAAGCCCGTGTGAGTCTGTTACCCTCTGACAAACCGCTTGGGGTCTTGGCTCGTATCGAAACTGACATGACTGATATCGGTACAGGTAGCTATACTATTTTTGCGCAAGTGGTTGCCGATATGCTAGGCTTACCGATTGACCACGTCGAGGTCAAACTTGGTGATACCGATCTGCCGCCTGCTGCAGGTTCAGGCGGTAGCTGGGGAGCTTCAAGCGCTGGTAGTTCTATTTATCTGGCGTGTGAAGCGCTACGAGAAAAGATTGCCCAGAGTGTGGGGCTGCATGCCGATAGCATTGGCTTTAAACAAGGCAATCTATATAGACAATTTGAGCATGACCCTAGCCTAGCTGAAAAAATTGGCGAAAAAATTAACCATATGTTAACTGATACGTTGGATAAACTAGCAGAAAAAACAGGGCTTAGTGCCGAGGTCTCTGTAGACAATCTTGATAATGGATTCGATTGGGAACAAGGCGATACCCAGTTATCGCTGAGCAGTTTTTTGCAGCAATATGCCCCTCATGGCTTGGTAGCTAATGGTGAAATCGAACCTGGTAAAACCAAAAAAGAATACCGTCATGCAGGCTATGGCGCACAGTTCGCTGAAGTCGGGGTACACCGGGTAACCGGTGAAATTCGGGTTCGCCGTATGCTAGGCACATTTGCCGCAGGGCGTATCTTAAATGAAAAAACGGCACGCTCGCAGTGCTTTGGTGGTATGGTTTTTGGTATAGGGGCTGCCTTGATGGAGCAAATTCACCATGACAAACGTGATGGTCGTCTATGTAATCACGATTTAGCCGAATATCAAGTGTGTGTGAATGCTGATGTGCCTGACTTAGAGGTAATAATGTTACCCGAAACTGACCCTTATGCCAATCCGCTCCACAGCAAGGGCATAGGTGAATTGGCATTATCAGGGGCAGGGGCAGCCATTGCCAATGCGATTTTTAATGCCACAGGGGTTAGAGTACGAGACTATCCCATTACCTTGGATAAACTGCTGTACCAGTTGCCATTACTATAATCGGGTACACTGTCATTTGCTATGAACCACTTGTTTGATATTTTTGATACCCTTGAGCAGTTGTCGCCTAACAGTGAGGCGGTACTAGCCACCGTGGTGAGTGTCGAAGGGTCAGCCTATCGGCAACCTGGCGCCAGAATGTTGATTTTAGCCGATGGTCAATCTATAGGTATGGTGAGTGGCGGTTGTCTTGAAAAACACTTGGTTCAGCGAGCTTTTTGGCTCACCCGGCATGGGGCAACGCTCAAAACCTATCATACCGCAACCGATAGCCAGTTATCACAAGATGAGGTAGCTGATGACAGTGATGAGCAAGAAGGCTTTGGGCTTGGCTGTCAAGGCGTCATTCAAGTATTATTTGAACGTCTGGTTTTGAATGAGCAATCTGTATTATTTGCCTGTTTTCAGCGCTTAAAACAGACAAAACAGCCACAAACACTGGCTACAGTTATCACCTCAAACTCAGATGAGTTTGTGGTTGGACAGCATCTGCCTTTGACTCAGTTGTCGCAATTGGGTCAGCAAGATTGGCAATTGGTTAATCAAGTCGCTGCCAGCCGTAAAAGTCGCTTTATGTTGCATGTGTATCAAAAACAATCGCAACAACTGAGCATCTTTGTAGAAACGCTACAACCACCGCTACAATTATTAATTTTTGGCGCGGGACAAGATTGTTTACCTTTGATGACCATGGCAAATTTGCAAGGCTGGCAGGTGACGGTGATTGATAGTCGTTTGGATGTCATTGCCCGTTATCGCGGGCAGGCTCACGCCAATTTTGTGCAGATTGCCCTTGATGAGGCTGAGTCTGTGCAGACTTTTTTTGAGTCACCGCAGCCGACCGCTGTGGTGATAATGACCCATAGTCTGAGTCAAGATAGAGTATGGCTCAGCCAAGCTTTTAAAGCACAAAATTCGCCTTTTTTTATTGGGCAATTAGGGCCCACATATCGCACTGAGCAGTTGCTTAGTGAGATTGACGATGGTTATCAACTGGTGAAATCTGCTAATTTGTTCTATCCTGTGGGTTTAGCGCTCGGTGGGGATACGCCCGAAGCGGTGGCTTTATCTATCACTGCCCAAATTCAACAGGTATATCATGAGCGTCACGCCTAGCAATTTAACCGTGGTGATTTTGGCGGCAGGATTGAGCCAGCGTCTTGGTTTTGCCAAGCAGCTGATTGTAAAAAATCATCAAACCTTGCTGGCTGAAAAAATTCAACTGGCACGCCAATTGCAGCCTTATCAAGTGTTGGTGGTTTTGCCAAAACTTGATAACCCAATATCTAAAGCGTTATACAATGAAGTTGCACCATTTGCCGTCACAGTCGTTGATAATCCAACGCCGCAAACAGGGATGGCGCAATCGATTCAGTATGCAATGACAACATTACAACAACAGTCAGTAAGTGCTACGATGCGGATTTTGTTTTTGACTGTTGATCAAGTGGCGATAACCCTCGATGATTTGAGGCTATTAAGCCAAAATGTTGAGGACCATCAGCTGATTGTGAGTGAGTATGGTGATAACAATCAACCAATTTGGGGGATTCCCGTCAATTTACCTTGGGGTTTTTTGCGAGCATTTGGGCATCAGTTGCAAGGCGATAAAGGTTTTCGGGCGTTATGGCAACATCAAACTGCTATCGTTTCGCCCACCGATGGTACGGTTTATCAGCTTTATCCAATACCGTTGCCGCATTTAAGCCAAGATATTGATACCTTAGAACAATTTGAGCAGCTAAAAACAGCCTATCACCTTTTGCCGCCGACCCAACACTTTAATTGAGACAACCTGATGATTTCTGTCAATGAACTAAAACAAGCGATTAATGAGCGCCTAGAGAACTATTTAACGTCGCGTCTGGGCGAAGTAAAGACAATAACAATGGGTTTGTTAGACGCGCAAAACCACATTTTAGCCCAAGATATTGCCGCATCCTTTGATATTCCCCGCCAAAATCTATCATCCATGGATGGTTTTGCGATAGCTACGGGTAGCCATCTTGACCACGATAGCCAACTTGAAATCATCGGTGAATCGGGGGCGGGTAAACCTTTTAACGGTCGTTTGCGACCCAATCAAGGCGTGCGAATTTTTACCGGCGCGGTGGTGCCAAATGACTGCGACACGGTAGTGATGCAGGAAGACACCAACCTTAGCGACATTCAGCCCAGTTTGGATAACAGCCAAGCCTATCACATTCGCTTGACCCAAACCGCTAAAGTGGGCGCAAATATTCGCCGCCAAGGCGAGGAAGTGCAAGCAGGCGAAACCGTTTTAACGATTGGTAAACGCCTAAACCCCACCGATATCAGCTTACTTGCCAATTTAGGCGTGGATAGCGTTCCGGTATTTCAGCCACTCACGGTTGGCATTATTGCCACCGGTGATGAGCTGGTGGACGTGGGGCAGCCGCTGGCAACGCTCGCCCAAATTTATAATTCCAACACGCCCACGCTAAAAGCGTTATTAAAGCAGTTGCCGATTGCGATTCAAGATTATGGCATTGTCCCTGACAACCTTGAAACCACTCGCCGCACTGTTCAGCAAGCGATAGCCGAATGTGATGTGATTATTTCTACTGCGGGTGTATCGGTGGGCGATTATGATTTTTTAACCCAAGTTATTCAGGCGCTTGGCAAAATTCACCATTACAAAGTGGCGATGAAACCAGGTAAACCTTTTATATTTGGGGAATTTGAGCAAGATAAAAAAACGGTCATGTATTTTGGGTTACCCGGCAATCCGCTATCTACCGTGGTATGCTGCCTTAATTTTGTCAAACCTGCGCTATGGCAACTATCGGGCGCGATACAATCAGATATCCCAAAACCGCTGCAACTGTTTGCCAAAACTACCCATGACATAAAAAAGCGAGCAGGACGCCAAGATTACCAGCGAGCGGTTTTTTGCCAACATGAAGACGGCAGTTTTAGCGTAACCCCTTTATCTGCCCAAGACTCCCACCGTGTAAAACAGCTTAGCCACGCCAATTGCTTGCTTGTATTACCCCAAGACAATGCAGGGGTAAAAGCAGGCGAAATAGTGACAGTGCAGCCGTTTAGTTGGAACTTTAGCTAACGATGACTTCGCAACATTCTTCATTAAATTTGGTGGACAATTTTCATCGCCAGTTAAGCTATTTACGCCTGTCGATTACCGATTTTTGCAACTTTCGCTGTCATTACTGTCTGCCCAATGGCTATACTGCCAACGCGGGTAAACGCCCTGACAACGAGCTTTCTGTATCCGAAATCGATGTTTTAATACAAGCCTTTGCCAAACTAGGTACCACCAAAGTGCGGCTGACGGGGGGTGAGCCATCGATTCGACAAGATTTACCGCGCATCATCGAACTTGCCAAACAGACCCAAGGCATCCAAACAGTAGCGGTTAGCTCCAACGGCTATCGGCTTGCCAAGCATTTATCCGACTGGCAAACGGCAGGGCTAAATCAGCTTAACATTAGTATCGACAGCTTTGACCCCGCCATTTTTAAACAAATCACCGGCTTTGATATATTGCCAACGCTGTTACAAGACATCGATAAATTGCTAGCAACTACCGATATTAAGCTAAAACTCAACGGTATTTTGATGGCAGACACCGCCTTTGATAACTTGCAATCCGTATTAAGTTTTGTCAAAAATCGCCCTGTCACTTACCGTTTTATTGAGTTTATGCAAACCTCGGATAATAAAGCTTTATTTTTTGCCCAACATAGCAGTGGTCAGCGTATCAAAGATTTTTTATTACAAAATGGTTGGCAATCCCAACGTCGAGCAAGCGATGCAGGCCCTGCGATTGAATATCGCCATGCCGATTATGTCGGTGGCATTGGGCTGATTGAGCCTTATGCCCCGCAGTTCTGCGACAGTTGCAATCGCCTGCGAGTGAGTAGCCAAGGCAAAGTACATTTGTGTTTGTTTGATAATGGCAGTTATGATGTGCGAGGGTTTTTGGCAAATGGCGATGTCGATGGATTGGTTCATGCCTTGCAAAGTTTAATGCCGATTAAGCCCGAGCATCATTTACTCAAGCAAAACGACAGTGGTATCATGGCGAATTTGTCGATGATTGGCGGTTAATCGATGGCGGCTTTTTTGAAAATATAAAATAGGCAAATTTAAGAAAAATTTACTCATCCAAGTTCAGCTTGATAAGCGTATACGTTGATATAATTTTGTGCCACATTTGAGGGGTGAAAATCCAAAACATGACAACACAATTAACTCCCTTAGACCTGACACATTTAGACGCACGCGGCGATATCGCCATGGTCGATGTGTCGGGCAAAGCGATAACCCAACGCACCGCCACCGCCGTAGGGCAAGTCATTTTCCCTAGCGACAGTTACCAAGTGATAAAATCCGCCGATGGTATCACCAAAAAAGGTTCAATCACCCAGACCGCGCATATCGCAGGGGTCATGGCAAGCAAACGCACCCACGAGCTGATTCCGCTTTGCCACCAGCTGCCACTCGATGGGGTAAAAATCGGCTTTGAGTATGATGATAACAACTGCTCAATCCACGTCACTGCCACTGTCAAAGTCACCCACAAAACAGGCGTGGAAATGGAAGCCTTAACCGCTGTGTCGGTGGCTTGCCTAACGATTTACGACATGACCAAAGCATTATCTCACGACATCACCATCAGCGATATCAAGTTACTCACCAAAACAGGGGGCAAATCCGACTATGCCAACACCTAGCGCGTCTGAGAAAAATTTAGCCATCTTATACTTTGCAAGCCTTGCTGAACAAGCAGGGAAAGACGAAGAAACGATCCGCTTTGACGGTGATAACTTGACCGAGCTTTACCAAACGTTAAGCGCACAATACGGTTTTAAACTCGCCCAAACCAAACTTGCTGTGGCAATCAATCACCATATTACCAACTGGCAAACGCCGCTTCAAGATGGTGATATCGTCGCCTTTATTCCGCCTGTAGCAGGTGGTTGAATATCACGTACGCCCTTTAAACAATATAGAGAAAACCATGAATGCATTGCATAAAGGCTCATCCACCATTAGCATCAGTGAAGACCAAGCCTACCAAACCGTGATTACTAGCGGCTTTGCGTTAATTGACCGAGCCATTGACGACAGACGGCTTAAACACACCTTAATGAGCGATACTTGCGGGGCGTTAGCGACATTTGAAGGCTGGGTACGTAATCACAATAACGCTCGCCCTGTTAGCAAACTCACTTATTACGGCTACGAGCAACTGGCACTCAATCAAGGCAAAAAACTGGTTGAACAAGCCAAAGCCCAGTTTGATATCGAAAACGCCATTGCCATACACCGTGTTGGCGACCTTGCGATTGGTGAGATGGCGGTGTGGATTGGGGTGGTGGCTGCCCACCGTTATCCTGCATTTGATGCGTGTCGTTGGCTACTAGATGCGATTAAAGCGGATATTCCTGTGTGGAAACAAGAATTTTATGCCGACAGCACTGAGAGTCTGTGGCTTTCTAATAATGGTTAATACTCTAGTAATGGTTAACAAGCAATGACAACTACCCTATTAAGCGTGCTGTTTTTTATTTCTGCCTTGCTCTATTCATCAGTCGGGCATGGCGGTGCATCGGGCTATCTTGCGATGATGGGGTTAGTCGGCGTTGCGCCAAGTATGATGAAACCTACTGCGCTATGTCTTAATATTTTGGTGTCCATCATTGCATTTTGGCGATTTTATTCCGCAAAAAACTTTTCTTGGCAAATTTTTATTCCCCTTGCTATTACCGCGGTACCGATGGCGTTTATCGGGGGAATGACCCATTTACCCAGTCATTTATATAAGCCGATTGTTGGGATGGTACTGATTTTTTCGGCTATTTATTCATTTATCTTTGCCAAAAAACTCACCAGCGAGCAACCATTAAAACAGGTGTCAAAATGGATTTTGGCAATCGTGGGGGCGGTTTTAGGGTTGCTTTCGGGATTGACGGGAGTGGGCGGTGGTGTGTTTTTAAGTCCAATTTTATTGTTTAACCGTTGGGCAAGCCCTAAAGTTGTCGCAGGTGTAGCGTCGGGGTTTATTTTGGTGAATTCAATTTCAGGCTTGTTTGGTGTGTTATCGACAGGGGCGAAACTGCCAAATCAACTACCAATTTGGCTTGTAGCGGTTTGTGTAGGGGGTTTTATTGGCGCAACTTATGGTAGCAAACGCCTTGCCGACCCCATGCTCAATAAATTATTATCTCTGGTGTTAGTCATTGCAGGGCTGAAAATGTTGGCAAATTTTTAATGCTTAGGTAGATACCAACCGATGCATCTAGTACCAACTTAAAAAATGCAGTGAATTGCAGCATTCACTCATGCCACTGCTTGAACCATAAAAAAAACCCATTGCAGGAGGTGAGCAATGGGCTGAGGAAAAGCACAAGTAAGTGTTAAAAGTCTGAAAATTTTTCACAATAAACGCGGTTTATCAAAATTTTCCAATCACTGTATGATAAAAAATTGATAAAAAAATTCGCAAATTAATACGTTATGACTGATGAATTGGGTACAAAGCATTCAAATTTCAATAAACCTGACAACAGCAAAATTTGCTAATAGCGAAATAAGTCTTATTGTTATTATTATTTCGTTGTCGGACGTTATCATAGCAATAAAAGTCTAAATTTTTGACTGTCTAATTACACCCTGTTACTTTTGAAGTGTTTTTTATACAATGACATATTTAGTAAAAAATACCATAAAATCAATAGGGTAAGCCGGTTTAATTGTTGAAAAGTATGACAAAAACAAGCACTATTGGCAAAAAATAATGACATTACTTTGAGAACCGTTATAATTATTTCAACTAAAATTAGCGTTACGCCGCGCCCTACAACAATAATGAACGAAAAATCCCATGACCGATAAGCCAGTGACCGACGAGACAGCCAACCCCCCTGTTGCCTCGGGCAGTATTTTTAACTTGCCCAACAACTTGACCATTGCGCGCATCGTGATGATTCCACTGTTTGTGGCGATTGCTTATTGGCCACCTGCGATGGGGATTGGACAGAGCGCCATTAGTGATAATGCAATTGCCAACATCGGTATGTATCAGTTTAGCGATAGCCTTCTACGCCACTTTTTATTGACGGCTGTATTTATTTTGGCGGCAATTACCGATTGGTTAGATGGCTACTTTGCCCGCAAGCTCAATATGACATCGGCATTTGGGCGGTTTCTTGACCCTGTGGCAGATAAATTGATGGTTGCGGCCGCGCTAATTATTTTGGTGCAGTGGCATCCTGATATTGTCATGGCGATTTCAGCGATTGTTATCATCTCACGTGAGATTGCTGTCTCTGCCTTGCGTGAGTGGATGGCAGAGCTGGGCAATCGTACCAGCGTTGCAGTGTCATATGTGGGCAAAATGAAAACCACTTTTCAAATGGTGGCAATTACGGTGTTACTACTTAATTGGGAGTCGCTTGAGATGACGGGGTATTTACTATTGGTCATTTCAGTGGTGTTGACGTTATGGTCAATGTTTATTTATCTAAAAGCGGCATGGCCCTATCTAAAACAGCCTTAATTGATAACTTTAAAAAAAGCTAATGACTTTAAAAAAGCTGATGACGTTAAAAAAACGGATTATGTTAAAATAATTTTTAGCTAAAAACTTCCCATAAAAAACCCCAGTTAAAAAACTGGGGTGATATTTTTTTAAAGCCAATAATTAAAAGGTCACTGAATGGTTTTCACCCAGATTTTCTGCGGTTTTACCTTCTTGGACAGCCGCGGATACCATCTTAAACATATTCACCACCGTGTTACCGCTTAGCCAATACTGCGCGCCGTTACATTCAACACAAATCACTTGCACATTAGGATCTTCTTTGCCTTTTTCATAGAACGCTGCATAGACTGGACTCCAAAGCTCATCTAGTTTGGCTTTGTCATTAACTAGCTTAGCCGTACCGTTGATAGATACAAAGTCTTTTTGGTCGCTTGAGGTATAAGATAAGTTGACTTGTGGGTTTTTTTCCAAGTCTTTGATAGTTTCTGACTTGCGATCGCCGATGAACCAAATTTTACCATTTTCTAATTCATTTTTGTTGGTGGTCATTGGGCACGCATGTAAATGTTTTTCGTCTGCAGTAATGGTGGTCATCATTGCATATTTGACGCCTTTAATCACTTTATTAATATTTTAAATATGTTGCTCTTTGGTGAGATCTGCCATGAGAAGGTCCTTGTTATTATATGGTTATTATACGTCTCAAAGTTAATACTAAAAAATTTATTGCTAACTGGTTAAAAAGTTACGTCAAAACTGGGTTAAAGTCATTAACTTGGACGATAATATCGGCTTTGGCTGTTTAAATCTGTCGAAAAGCTGCAAATAATTGGTATAAAACCGTTAATGATGTTATCGCAAGGTAACGCAATTGAAAGGCACTTTAGAAAAAACACATCGTGAAATGACAGTCTATCACCATCAAGACAAGTGATACGCCCGTGGGTTTAATGCTATAATAGCCGCAAATTTTTCTGTTATTTTCCCAACTTTTCCCGAAGCAAGCGGAACTTTCTATGACTATCATCGCTGGACACCCATTTTTAACCGATTTTCAAACCACCAAACTGCTAAATTCCCTTAGCCAAAAAACCAATCTCAAAATCACTCACTTAAAAAGCCAGCAAGTTTATATTTTTTCTAAAGATTTGGCAGAACACGATTATAGAAAAGCGGTAGATTTGCTCAATCATGGTGACGAAATCGCGCTCAATCAAGCAAGCCCAGATGAAAACCAAGGTGAGAATCAAAATGAAAACCAAGAGGCGCTGCAAATTATCGTCAGCCCACGTTTTGGTACAATTAGCCCTTGGGCAAGTAAAGCGACGGACATTTTTAACAATTGTGAGATAGCGATTGAACGTGTTGAGCGCTTGGTGGTGTATACGCTCATAGGCGAAAATTTGCCTGAAAAGCTACCGCATGATATCGAGATGATGTTGTACGACCGCATGACCCAAAGCCTATTTTATGATTTGGCAAAGGCTCAGCACTTATTCGATGACCACGAGCCAGCACCGCTCAACCATGTCGATGTGATGGGCAAAGGGCGTGAAGCGTTAGAGTCCGCCAACCGTGAGTTCGGTTTTGCGTTATCGAGCCAAGATATTGACTACTTGATGGATGCCTATGTTAATGCGCTGAAGCGCAATCCGACCGATGTTGAGCTCATGATGTTTGCCCAAGCCAACTCGGAGCATTGCCGCCACAAGATTTTTAACGCGCAATGGACGATTGATGGGGAAGTACAGCCAAAATCCTTGTTTAGCATGATTAAAAATACCTTCGAGCAAAATCCCAACGATATTTTATCCGCTTATAAAGACAATGCTGCGGTGGTCAAAGGACATGACGGACAGCGTTTTTATCCGCTTTTAAACACTCAAAATAACCACTTGGAATACGATTTTCACCAAGAGCCGATTGATATTTTGATGAAAGTAGAAACCCACAATCACCCCACGGCGATTGCCCCGTATTCGGGAGCGGCGACAGGCTCAGGCGGGGAAATCCGTGACGAAGGGGCGACAGGGCGGGGCGGTAAGCCAAAAGCAGGCTTGGCAGGCTTTCATGTGTCGCATTTGCAGTTGCCCGACATGCCCGAAAAATGGGAAAAGGCAGGGCAAGTCTCGACCGCTGACTATGGCAAACCAGAGCGTATGGCGTCTGCTTTGCAAATCATGACCGAAGCCCCGCTGGGCAGTGCGGCATTTTCTAATGAATTTGGTCGTCCCAATTTGGTCGGTTATTTCCGCTCATTTCAGCTTGACACCTCCGCCGAACAAGACGGTAGCCAAATGCGTGGCTATCACAAACCCATTATGATTGCAGGCGGTTATGGCAATATCAAACGCAATTTGGTCGAGAAAAATCCGATTCAACAAGGCGACTTGCTGATTGTGCTCGGTGGTCCTGCCATGCAAATCGGCTTGGGCGGTGGGGCGGCAAGTTCGGTGGATAGTGGTGAGCTTGATGAAGGCTTGGACTTTGCTTCGGTGCAACGAGACAATGCCGAAATGGAACGTCGCTGTCAAGAAGTCATTGACCGCTGCTGGGCAATGGCAGGAAACCAGCCAGATGAAGATAACAATCCGATTGTGTCGATTCATGACGTGGGGGCAGGGGGTTTGTCAAACGCCATGCCTGAGCTTGTGAATGACCATGAACTTGGTGCGGTGTTAAACTTGCGTAAAGTGCCGTCGCTTGAGCATGGCATGTCGCCAATGGCGATTTGGTCAAATGAAGCCCAAGAGCGCTATGTGTTGGCAATCCGTCCACAGAGCCGTGAACTATTTGATAGTATCTGTGAGCGCGAGCGTTGCCCGTATGCGATTTTGGGTGAAGCGACTGACGTGCGTGAGTTGGTGGTCAATGACCCACTACTGAACAACAAAGGTGACCAACAGCCTGTCGATATGCCACTACAAGTGCTACTCGGTGGCACGCCAAAAATGCAGCGTAGCTTTAGTCGTAGCACGCCAGATTTGACAGCGTTAAATCTTGATAAAGTCGATTTGGCTGAAGCGGTCAAAGACGTGCTGCGTCATCCAACGGTTGCCAGTAAATCTTTCTTAATCAGCATTGGCGACCGTTCTATCACGGGTATGGTAGTACGTGACCAATATGTTGGACGTTACCAAGTGCCAGTGGCGGACTGTGCTGTTACCGCTTCTGCTCTCATCCCTGTCGATGGCAAACCGATGACAGGCGAGGCCATGAGTATGGGCGAGCGTACCCCAGTTGCTTTGATTAATCCTGCCGCATCTGCGCGCCTTGCCGTTGCCGAAGCCATTACCAATATCGCAGGGGCAAATATCGCCAAGCTATCAGATATTACCTTGTCGGCGAACTGGATGGCAGCCTGTGGTGAAGATAAAGAAGACCAAGCGTTGTTTGATGCAGTGTATGCCGTGGGCGAAGCACTTTGTCCGGCACTTGGCATTGCCATTCCTGTGGGTAAAGACAGCTTGTCGATGCGGGCGAATTGGTCAGATGAGCAAGCAAACAAGTCTGTGGTGTCACCGATGTCGCTGATTATCACTGCCTTTGCCCCTGTGCAAGATGTCACCAAGACCTTAACCCCAGAATTGCTAACCAGCTCAGCGCTTGGCGAAACCGCTTTTTATCGTTTAGACTTATCAAAAGGTCAGTTCCGCTTAGGTGGCTCAATCCTTGCCCAAACCCTAAGCCAACTGGGCGATACTTGCCCAGACCTAGATAATCCGCAAGATTTAATCAACTTTTTTAACTTTATCCAGCAAGCTAACAACCAAGGCTTAATCACGGCATATCATGACATTGGTGATGGCGGTTTGCTTGCCACCATCGCTGAGATGCAATTCACCAGTCGTCAAGGCGTGAAATTGGTGTTATCTGATGACAATTTGCTCGGTCAGTTGTTCGCTGAGGAACTCGGTGCGGTGATTCAAGTCAAAACCCATCAGGTGGCTCAGTTGTTAGCGCTTGCCGAAACCACAGGCGTCAGCGAGTTGTTAAGCTTAATCGGTCAAAGCACCGATGAAGACAGTTTACTCATCCAAACCGCCACGCAAAATTTACGTTTTGAGCGTAGCGAGCTTGAGCAAGAATGGAGCAAAGTGGGCTACCATATCGCCAAAAACCGTGACAACCCCGAATGCGTACAACAAGCATTTGATTTGATTGGTGATAAATCCCATCAAGGTCTAATCGCCCAAGCCAATTATGATCTCAACCAAGCGATTGAAGCCCCCTATATCAATAGCCGCAGCGTACAGCCCAAAGTCGCTATTTTGCGTGAGCAAGGCGTGAATGGTCAGCTAGAAATGGCGGCAGGCTTTAAACGCGCAGGGCTAGAAGCCGTCGATGTGCATATGAGTGATTTGCTCAAAGGGCGTGTCAACTTGCGTGACTTTGATGGGCTCGTGGCTTGCGGCGGCTTTAGTTATGGCGATGTGCTTGGCGCTGGCGCTGGCTGGGCGAAATCGGTACTGTTCCATGACGAACTACGCATGCAATTTGTGCGATTCTTTAACCGACCAGAAACCTTCTCGCTTGGCGTGTGTAACGGCTGTCAGATGATGAGCCAGCTTAAAGATTTGATACCAGGCGCAGAGAATTTCCCCCGTTTTATCGCCAATAAATCAGCACGGTTTGAAGCGCGCACAGTGAATGTGAAAATTGAACGTACCAAGTCGGTGCTGTTAAAAGGTATGCAAGAGAGCATTCTACCGATTGCGGTGGCACATGGCGAAGGCTTTGCAACGTTGAGCGATACCGATATCGCAGGGATGAGCGCACATGGGCAAATTGTGATGCGTTATGTGGACAGTCTCGGCACACCAACCGAGCATTATCCGCTCAATCCAAATGGCTCACCGCAAGGGGTGACAGGGATTTGTAGTACCGATGGGCGTGTGACCTTGATGATGCCACACCCAGAGCGCAATTTGATGGCATATAACCACAGCTGGAAACCTGAAGCTTGGGACAATGACGGGGCGTGGATGCGGATGTTTAGAAATGCTCGGGCATTCTTAAGATAAAAGTTAACATAGTTGATTTTTTTATAAAAGGATGGCAAAAGCTATCCTTTTTTAATGACTAACCTAACTCATCTACAGTAATAAAGGCTGGGTAACAAAGGCTCTCACGATGAAAGCCTTGGCTCGGTCAAAAACTAGCAACAATTTACAAACAATAAACGATAACAAGGGAAAGGTATATGTTATAATAACTTAATCCTACATAGACTAAGTTAAGTTTCATTAACAATGCCTTGTAAGTCCACACAACTCTTATAATATATCGAGGAAAACCCCATGAATAGCAAACTTTTAGCCACTACCGCTATCACAGCGTTGTTAGCCACACAATTTGCCAATGCAGAATTGGTTATCTCGCAAAACGATGAAACGCAAAAAGTTGGTGAAACCGCGGCTCAACCCGCAGTGACCACAAAAGCGCCTAAAACCGCCAAAGTAGAAAAAGTTAAGCCAAGCAACATCACCAGCTACAAGCTAGACCCAAACCACGCCAATGTACGTTTTGCGATTGATCACTTCGGTACAACGACCAACCAAGGTGGTTTCTACGGCGTAACGGGTGACTTGAATTATAACCCAGCCAAAAATACAGGCAGCATCAACGTTGACATTCCTGTCAATAGTCTTGACACGGGTAACGAACATTTTACCAACCATTTAAAATCAGCTGAATTCTTTAACGCTGAAAAATACCCAACGGCTAATTTTAAATCAACCAAATTCCATTTCAAAAATGGCAAAGTAACGAAAGTTGACGGTAACTTGACGCTATTGGGCAAAACCAACCCAGTCAGCCTAAAAGCCACTAAATTCAACTGCTACAACAGCCCAATGCTGAAAAATGCGCAAGTATGTGGAGGTGATTTTGAGACTACCATTGACCGCACCAAATGGGGCATGGATACCTATGTCAAAATGGGTTTTGCTAAAGACGTCAAACTCAATATCCAAGTTGAAGCGGTACAACAATAAGCTTGCTTAGCGTTACCCAAAAGCCAATGTTAACGCATTGGCTTTTTTACGTTTTTACGATAGATAATTTCACAAATGCTGAACTTTGCCAACACTCTTTGCACAGCTTGATGCAATTGATAAGTTAAAATGTTCAAACTCATGCAATTTTTAACGACTAATAATAAGGAAAGTTGATGACAGATAAAACTAACAACTTAGGGACACTTACCAAACTTGCAGGCATGGCAACCACTGCCATTTTGACCAAAAAAGCCTTGGCTAAAACTTTTAGCTTAGGCGCAAAAGCAGTAAGCAAAGAAATCGTCAAATCTGATTCAATCAACTATAAACTCGACCCGATGCACACCAATGTGCGATTTAGCATTGACCATTTTGGTACCTCGACCAATCATGGTGGGTTTTATGGCTTGGAAGGTGACATGGTATTTGACCCCGACAATCAAACAGGACAAATTGACCTTGATATTCCGTTGGAAAAATTGCAAACAGGTCATAAAGCGTTTGATGAACACTTAAAAAGTAAAGACTTTTTTAATGCAGATAAATATCCAACTGCCCACTTTACCTCTACCAAATTTATCTTTAAAAAGGGTAAATTACACCAAATTAAAGGCAATTTAACTTTGCTCAAAAAAACTCGCCCTATTACGTTGACAGCGAGCAAATTTAATAGCTATCCAAGTCCGTTACTCATGGCATATGTGTACGGTGGTGATTTTGAAACCACGATTGACCGTACCGATTGGGGGATTGATGGTTATGTCAAAATGGGTGTGAGTAAAAAGGTGAAATTAGTCATTCAAATTGAAGCTGCCCAGCAATAATTTTTTAGCGAATAATGAAAGTAATCAAAAAGATCAGCGTTGGCTGGTCTTTTTTTATGGCACGCTGATTGCAAATTTTTAACTATTCAATTTTTAGCTATTCGTTTTTTAACTATTCGATATTTAACTATTCTAAGCCGCTAAGCCGACTTTAATAAGTCTGCGATTTGATACAAAACCATACAGCACTATACAAAACGTAAATTTACAGTATCCGCACATAGCTTCATAATTTTCAAAAACCTAAACATCGCTTTATTTAATTTATTTTTGAGGAAAACTTATGAAATCATTCAATACCACAGTAAAAAACACCTTATTAGCCGCAGCCTTGGTGGTGGGTTCTGCCAATCTGACCGGTTGTGGTTATAACTCTATGCAAGCGCAAGATGAGCAAATCAACGCCTCATGGTCAGAAGTAGTCAACCAATACCAGCGCCGTGCTGACTTGATTCCAAACTTGGTCAAAGTCGTTGAGCGTTATGCCCAGCATGAACAAGCGACCTTAACACAGGTCACACAAGCGCGTTCACAAGCAACGACTATCAATGTGAGTGCCGATGTACTCAATGACCCAGCGGCTTTTCAACGCTATCAACAAGCGCAAGATCAATTGGGCAGTGCGTTATCGCGCTTAATGGCAGTGTCAGAGCGCTATCCTGATCTAAAAGCGGACAAACAATTCCAAGAGTTACAAGCACAGCTTGAAGGCACCGAAAACCGCATTACCGTGGCACGTGGTCGTTATATCCAAGACGTTCAAACTTATAACACTACTGTACGCCAATTCCCAACCAATGTCACCGCAAAAGTGTTTGGTATGCATACCCGTCCAAACTTTACCGTGGCCAATGAGGCGCAAATCTCCACTGCACCAACCGTTGATTTTGGCAATAACAATACCAACACCGCAAATGCAGGCGGTCAGCCCGTGCAAAACAGTGGTAACACTGCCAATGCCGGTGGTCAGCCTGTAAATAATTCGGCTACTGCGACAGCGAAACCCTAATTCACCATTGTTAACTGTATGGTTAAAAGTTAAGAAGATTTTTTTAAATAGTCTGCTATCAGTCGGTGGCAGGCTCATTGAATAAGATTTGCATAAATTGTCAGACTGATTTTCTAATTTTTTAAAATAGTTGTTGAATTGACGACATCATAATAAAAAAATTGCCTACTTTAAGGAAACACAGGTGTCATTGAATATTGTACAGACACAGCCCAATTTACAGCGCTCCCATAAACAGCCGCAAAAATTGTCGTCTCGTTTGTTAGCCAAGCGGTTGCTATTAAGTACCTTTACTGCACTGACCATGGGCATTGGGCTTGCAATACCTATGGCAGCCGTCGCAGAAACCGCCACAGCGACAGCCAATTCCGCAACCGTTACCGCTAAGCCCACATTACAAGATCATAGTGTTGAGGACATGGTTGCGATTGCCAAAACCGCACAAACCAATGAAGCGCTCAATGATGCTGTACTCAATAATGATGCAATTAAAGAGACGTTAGGCAATGATGCGCTGCCGATACCAGGTAGCACCCAAGCAACTGGCAATCAGGCAACAGCTACCGCCAATGCCCAAACGACTACGATACCTAAAAAGTCAACCCAAGCCCCTGTCGCCGCTGATAAACTAATCCTAAATAACCCTGTCATTGATGAAGCAAAAATTCTATCTGCCAGTGATAAACAAGCGATTGAAACCAAACTGCGTAGTCTTAATGACCGCGGCTTGGCGCAAGCAGCCGTGGTCATTGTACCAACCACCAATGGCGAGGATATTTTTGACTATTCAATGAAAGTTGCTGATCGCTGGAAACTGGGCAAAAAAGACACCGATCAGGGGCTGTTGATGGTTGTGGCCGTCAATGACCGTAAAATGTATATTTTAACGGGCTATGGTCTTGAAGGTACCATTCCAGATGCCGTCGCTAAACGCATTATTAGCGATGACATAACCCCAAGATTTAAACAAGGCGATTATGCCGGGGGTATCACATCGGGGATTAATCGCATTGAAGAACGCTTGACGACCGATCCTGCTATTTTAAAGCAAGCGGATGCCAATCGAGTCAATACCAATAGCAATGCCCAGTCAAATCAAGAGGGCGGTATACCGCTTATTTTCCTAGGCTTTTTTGGCTTTGTCGCTGGCATGATTTTGACCAGTATATTAGGGCGGTTTTTTGGTTCGATTGCTACGGCAGGTGGCATTGTAACGCTTGGTACAATCTTTGGCGCAGGTTTACTGGGTAGTATATTTGTGGCATTTATTGTCTTTTTATTCTTGCTATTTCGAGGTGGCGGTGGTGGTCGCGGGGGTAGAGGTGGCGGTGAAGTTGTTTTCCTACCGGGTGGTGGCTTTGGCGGCGGTGGATTTGGTGGTGGCGGCTTTGGCGGTGGTGGATTTAGTGGCGGCGGTGGCGGCTTTGGCGGCGGCGGCGCTGGTGGCGATTGGTAATCAGTAGTCAGTAATCGGCTAGTTAATAAAAAATTATTGAAAAAATTGTGTTAACTTTACCCCTTATCATCAACTATATACTTCATTATTTTCTATGGAATTTTCATGAGCACAAATGACCCAATAACTGTAACGAATGGTGCCAACGAAGAAACCATTGCTTACACCTCACCGATGGCGACAGTGACTACCACTGTGCCAAGTTGGGCTAGATGGTGGCGTCAAGTTGCGTTTATACCTAGCCTGCACAATCGCTGGTTAACGCCTACTGCCCAACAACAGCTAAATCAAGCAATTACCGAAGCTGAGCAAGGGCATCGCGGCGAAGTGGTGCTAGTGATTGAGAATCATTTGCCTATTTCGTCCGCACGGCTACAAAACAGCCGAGACAGAGCGATCGAAGTTTTTGGGGATTATCGCGTCTGGGATACGCAGGATAATACTGGGGTATTGGTGTATCTTAATATCTGTGAGCGGCGTCTGGAGATTGTCGCCGATAGAGGCATCAATAGCCATGTGATGCCAACCATGTGGCAAGCGATGTGCGATAAGGCTATCGAAGGTATTAAAGCCAATCATCCTGTGGAAAGCCTGATGGCATTGCTAGCGGATGTCGGTCAACTGTTGCATCAATATTACCAATTAGACAATGACCCAAGCGGCAACGAAATCGCTGACAAGATGATTTTTATAAAGTAGTTTTAAACTTACTTAGCATAGTGCGATGATGCAATCCTACCAAAAGCGATGTCACTCATCGCTTTTTTTTATTGCTCAGCTTTTATTGCTAAACTTTTAATGCCCAAGAGTAAGCGGGTAAACTTCAAAAATTATTAAGGATTATCTTTTTGGCGCTAAAAAATTGCATTAAGGCTCGACAAAAGAATCGACAAATTTTGCTAGGTGAAATGATAAAATTTTACATATAATGAAACCGACATACCGCCACTCAGGTTGTTAGACAATTAGACCAGTCGTCATGTTGGCGATAAATCATTACTTATAAAAATTTTGAGGGAATTCCATGCCAACGCTCACCAATAATATTGCTGATAGTATCGGTCAATTTTATCTCGGTCAAGACGTGTACCCAGAGTGTACACAAGGTCAAGCAACCCTATATGATGCAGCTGACTTAACAACCCATGCGGTGATTATCGGGATGACAGGCTCGGGTAAGACGGGTTTGGGGATTAGCTTACTGGAAGAAGCTGCGCTGGATAATATTCCGGTGATTGCGATTGACCCCAAAGGTGACTTGGGCAATTTGGCATTGACGTTCCCAAATTTGGCAGCCAGTGACTTTGAGCCGTGGATTGATAGCGGCATGGCAAATCAAGCGGGTATGAGTGTGGCAGAGTTTGCCAAACAAACCGCAGAAAACTGGCAACAAGGGCTTGGCAACAGTTTTCAAACCCCTGAGCGTGTGCAAGCACTCAAAGCCGCCAATCGTGTCAGTGTCTATACCCCAGGTAGCGAGAATGGCTTACCCATTGCGCTACTTGGCAATCTCGTGCCGCCGCCCGATAGTGTCAAAAATGATGGCGAAAGCTATGCGGAGTATATCGATGCGACAGTGTCGGCACTGTTGTTGCTATTAAAAGTCGATGGGGATAACCTTGCCCCAGAGCATGTGTTTTTGGCACAACTACTTAAAAACGCCTGGGACAATAACCAAACTTTAACCTTGGTGGATTTGATTACCCAAATCCAAACGCCACCGTTTGACAAAATTGGCATCCTGCCGCTGTCACAAGTATTTGCGGATAAAGACCGTGGCGCACTGGCGATGAAGCTCAACACGCTTTTGGCATCGCCGAGTTTTGCCAGCTGGCTCAAAGGCATGCCCCTGGATGCTGGCGCACTTTTTTATGATAAAAACGGCAAAGCACAAACCAGTGTGCTCAATATTGCGCATCTATCCGATGATGAGCGTTTATTTTTTGTCACCTTGTTACTCACCAATTTATTGGGCTGGATGCGCCGTCAGCAAGGCACTTCAACCTTGCGGGCAATTTTGTACATGGATGAAGTGTTTGGTTATTTACCGCCGATTGGCAATCCACCGACCAAAATATTGCTGTTGACCCTACTAAAACAAGCGCGTGCATTTGGTTTGGGGATTGTGTTATCGACCCAAAACCCAGTGGACTTGGATTACAAAGCATTATCCAACGCGGGTACTTGGTTTATCGGACGGTTGCAGACTGCTCAAGACCGTAAACGGGTGATGGATGGCTTGCTCTCTGCCAGCGGCAGCAGTGGACTGGACAAAGCGGCGCTCAATGCGTGGTTTGATAAACTCGGTAAACGCCAATTTTTGCTGCACAATGTGCATGACGCCAGCCCTGTGATTTTTAGTACCCGCTTCACGCTCAACTACCTATCAGGACCGCTTAGCAAACAAGCCATAGCACAGCTCAAAGCCAATAGCCAAGCCGCCCCTACCGACCCAGCGCAAGCTCAAGCCACCACGCCTGACATCAATCCATTAGCAAGCACCATGAGTCAGCCGCCGGCCTTGCCCAAGGATGTGGGCTTGTATTATGCCCCCAAAGACATGGCGGGCAATGGGCAAACCTTCTATGAGCCTACTGCCTTTGCCTATGCGCGGGTATTTTTTAATGACAAAAAATCAGGCGCCCAAAGTCAGCAGCAGCTATTATTAACCACAGCATTTGGTGAGCCGCCGTTGGTGGTAAATTGGCATCAAGCGATTTTAAGTGATTTGACCTTTGAGCAGTTACAATCGGCTCCGCACCAACCCGCTGTGCTCAAACAATTGCCTACCCAAGCGCTCGACAAGGCATCATGGAGAACTTGGGAAAAAGCGGTGAAAGAAGCCATCCGTCAGCAGCAAGTGTTAAATCTGTGGTATGTCGATAGTTTAAAGCTGTATAGCGAAGTGGCAGAGAGCGAAGAAGCCTTCCGCAATCGGCTCATCGTACCGCTGCATGAACAGCGTGATATCGCCATTGCCCAGCTGCGAGATAGCTTTGCTAAAAAACAAGACGCGCTAGCCAAAAAACTGCAAGCCGCCAATGAAAAATACCAACAACAAGCCGCTGAGTCGAGCAAAGGCTGGCTGGATGCAGGGGTTAGTATTGGCTCTGCGGTCTTAGGGGCGTTTATGGGGCGCAAGGCGTTGTCACAGACCAATATCAATAACGTCAAACGTGCCATGAACTCGGTGGGCGATATCAATGCCAACAAACAAACCGTCGCAGAGCTTGATGCGATTCGCCAGCAGCTGCAGCAGGAGTTAGACAGCATTGGGCAGCAGTTACAAAGCCAAATCGACAGCTTGGCAACCACGTATGATGCTCAGTCAATAGCACTTGATACTGTACAGATTGCCCCAGCAGCGAAGGATATCACGGTGTTGTTGGTCGGCGTGTTGTATCAGCCGCTATAAATAGACGCAATATAAACCTTTTGACCCCATCAAATTTCGCGGAATGCGGTATGCCCCCAACGTCTGAATACGAACAGCAAGCCCAATATTTTCTCGCCAACATTATGCCAGTGGCAATGGCGTCGCTGCCAATGCCCATCATACTTATTAGGATATCTACTTGATGGTTTTTGATAGCTTATTTTTGTTATCAAGCCCTTCTTATTCAGCCTTTCATTGATGGCTTTTTAACAGCCATTGCTTTATTTTTTGCCAACTGCACCAATTATAATGCCTATGCGCCAAATGTAGCCAAAATGAGATACGCTGCGCCTAGGGTGCGTTCACCAATTTGTAGGATGATTGACCTATAATGACAACACATTAAAAGGAAAAAGCATGACACCCGTAGATATTATTACTAGTAAAGAAATGAGCGATATTGCACAAATTGTCAAACTTCATGATATTGATGTTCCCTTAGTCGCTGTGTATTGCGGCTCTCGCAAAGGCAATGACCCTGTCTATGTCCAATCGGCGCATGAGTTGGGTAGGGGGTTGGTTGAAGCGGGGTTAGGTCTGGTGTATGGCGGTGCGGTGATTGGCTGTATGGGCGCGGTTGCCGATGGTGTGATTGAAGAAAACGGCATTGCCGTGGGTGTGATTCCTGAGTTTATGATGGATCGGGAAGTGGCGCATGGCGGGCTGACGCGTTTGCATTTGACCGATACCATGCATACCCGTAAAGCCATCATGGCAGAGTATGCTAGTGCCTTTATCACCTTGCCAGGTGGGCTTGGTACGCTTGAGGAAATCATGGAAATTGCCACTTGGCGACAGCTATATCAACATGAAAAACCGATGATTATTCTCAATATCAATGGTTTTTATGACAAATTGGTTGAACATTTACACTTTACCGCTGAGCAAGGTTTTATGAAACCAGAAGATTTACAAAGATTAATCGTTTGTAATACTGTCGCCGATGCCATTGAACTACTCAAACCGATTGTTAACATGCCAGACACGCTGAATGTGAATAAAATCTAACCCTGTGAGCGACAAAAAAAAGACCTCAGTTAAAGGTCTTTTTTTGTATCCTTTTTTTGGTTATCTAGTCGAAAATCTTACCACGATTCATAATCCCATTGGGGTCAAAGACTTGCTTGATGGCGCGTAAGTAATCAATTTCTTCATCAGGACGGGTGTAATTAAGATACGACTTTTTGGTCATGCCCACGCCATGCTCCGCTGAGATAGAGCCGTTGTATTTTTGCACCGTTTCAAACACATACTTGTTGACCACTTGGCATTTTTCAAAAAATTCGTCTTTGCTAAGGTTCTCTGGTTTTAAAATATTTAAGTGTAAATTACCATCGCCGATATGCCCAAACCAGCACACTTGAAAATCCGGATAGTTTTGGCTAACAATGGCATCGATATCCGCGATAAACTCTGGCACGCGGCTGATGAGCACGGAGATGTCATTTTTGTACGGGGTAAATACCGAGATGGTTTCAGAGATATACTCGCGCAGTTTCCATAGCTCTTGGGCCTGGTGAATCGATTGGCTCATTACCCCATCAAGCACCCAGCCTTCGCTCATACAGTCTTCAAAAATCTGCATCGCCATGTCCATAATCGGCTCGTAGGGCGCTTCAAATTCGAGTAACGCATAAAATGGCGCATCGGTTTCAAACGGTTTTTGCACATGCCCTGTGGCAAGTAACTTGTCAACGGCGACATCATCAAAAAATTCAAACGCAGTCAAATCCATTTTGCTTTGAAAGGCTGACAGGATTTGCATGATATTGGCAAACTCTGGCACGCCAAGCACCATGACGGTTAGGTTCTTGGGCTGACGCTCAAGTTTGACCTGCACTTCAGTGACAATGCCTAAGGTGCCTTCTGCCCCAATAAACAAATGACGCAAGTCATAACCGGTGGCATTTTTTATCATGCCTTTATTGAGGTGCAAAATATCGCCTTTACCTGTCACCACGGTCATGCCCAAAATCCAGTTGCGGGTCATGCCGTATTTGATGACTTTGATGCCGCCGGCATTGGTGCCAATATTGCCGCCAAGCTGGCTTGAACCGGCTGACGCAAAGTCCACGGGATAGTATAACCCTTGCTGTTCGGCAAAGTCTTGCAGCGCTTTAGTGACGATACCGGCTTCCACTTCCACCATACGGTCTGCAGGGTAGAAGCCCAATACTTGGTGCATTTTATCAAGGCTAATCACTACCTCGCCATTGGCGGCAACTGCCCCTGCCGATAGCCCCGTCCGTCCACCGCTTGGGGTGATGACTATGTTAAGCGCATTACATAGCTTGACGATGGCTTGCACTTGCTGGGTGGATTTTGGGAAGACAATGGCGCTGGCATTTGGCTCAAAATGCTTGGTCCAATCTTTGCCCCAAAAGCCCAAACTGTCCGCATCGGTTTTGATTTGGTGTTCGTCAAATCCTTGCTGATGTAGTTGTTCAATGAGCGTATGGATGGCGGTCTGATTAGCAGTCATGGCGTGGCTTTTACCCATATTTTTATACAGATTGAAAAGGTTTTTGAGGCTCTATCATAGCATAATTAACGGCATAAATTTTGACAAAAACGCTGGGGATTGATGAAGAATTTTTTACCCATAAGACAAAAAAATCATGCCATCTTGCTGGAATTTCACCACAAAAAACCCAGCAAGTGTGATAGGATAATTGACTAAAAATACTGACTAGGGGTTGTTATGGCACAAAATCTATCACTTGAGAAAGACAAAATCCGCTTTTTGATGCTTGAAGGCTTGCATGACAATGCCTTTAAAGTGCTGTCAGAGGCGGGCTATCACAATGTTGAGAACATCAAAACCGCCTTAGACCCCGAAGAACTTATCGAAAAAATCAAAGATGCCCATTTTATCGGTATTCGTTCTCGCACCCATTTGACCCGCGATATTTTAGAAAAAGCCGAAAAGCTCATCGCCATTGGCTGTTTTTGTATTGGCACCAACCAAGTGGACTTGGAAGCTGCCCGTGAGCTGGGTATCCCTGTCTTTAATGCCCCTTATTCTAACACCCGCTCTGTGGCAGAATTGGTACTTGCCGAAATCATCATGCTGATGCGCGGTATCCCTGAAAAAAATGCGGTGGTACACCGTGGCGGCTGGAACAAATCTGCCAAAGACAGCTATGAAGTGCGCGGCAAAACTTTGGGTATCGTGGGTTATGGCTCTATTGGTACTCAGTTATCAGTGCTCGCTGAAAGCCTTGGTATGAAAGTCATCTATCATGATGTGGTCACCAAATTGCCATTGGGCAACGCCACCCAAGTGGGAAGCCTAGAAGAACTGCTAGGTAAAGCCGATGTGGTCACCTTGCATGTGCCAGATTTGCCAAGCACGCGTAATATGATTACTGCCACAGAATTGGCAGCCATGAAGCCAGGCGCGCATCTTATTAATGCGGCGCGTGGCAAATGTGTGGATATTGATGCGCTGGCGGCAGCCTTACAAAGCGGTCATATCTTGGGCGCGGCGATTGACGTGTTCCCCAAAGAGCCAAAATCAGCGGATGACGAGTTTGAATCACCACTGCGCGCGTTTGACAATGTGATTTTGACACCGCATATCGGTGGCTCGACCCAAGAAGCCCAAGCCAATATCGGTCTTGAAGTGGCAGAAAAATTTGTGCGTTACTCTGATATGGGTGATACTGCAACCTCTGTGAACTTCCCAAATGTTAGTATGCCGCAAAAAGAAGGCACGCATCGTCTGCTACATATTCACCAAAACGTGCCTGGCGTGTTGTCACAGATTAACAAATCCTTTGCCGATGCCAATATCAATATCTTTGCCCAAAGTCTGATGACTGAAGAAGATGTGGGCTATTTGGTGATGGATGTCGGTAGCGGTGATTCTGCGCAAGCGGTTGAAGCACTCAAAAATATTCCAGAAACCATTCGGGTGCGGGTGTTGTTTTAATTGAAAATGCTTAAATTTTTTGAAATAGAGAAACCAGCTAATTAAGCTGGTTTTCAATATTTATTATGCTAACTTTCTAAGAATATATTGGAATTCTTGATATTCTACGGTATCACTAAAAGCTTGTAAAATCGTGTCTAGGTTTTCCCTGTCCATAATTTTAATTGGAATATTGGCTGAGCTTGGGTCAAAAGTAAAGCTTATCATATCAATTTTAGCTTTGCGTTTATTGCATAGCGTTGGATTGTTTAAATTAAGAATAGTAATTGCCTGTTCGGCTCTAGTAGATTTACTTTCAAGCTCGCCTGCAAGATTAATTTTAATTTCAATATCGCATTCAATCATCAAGGGGTTTAAATCTAATTCTTGATTTCCTTTTGCATTGTCGCATTGCTTGGGTGTTTTACAAGAAAGTAGCAGATTATTATAGTCGTAAGTGAGTGCGGGATATAAATTCCTACTTTTTACATGCTCAATAGTTACTTGAGTTTCCAATGCTTGACAACAATAACAACATAAATTCTTCTGCTCAGGTCTTAATTGTTCCCGTAGTATTTCATAGCCATCTTTATAATCTTTCCCTAAAGTCCAACCGTTAGGTTTTTCATTTTTGACCCAATCTTCAACTTGAACAGGCATAGAAAGTTTTTTATTAATGAATTGCATTGTTTAACTCACTTTATTTCGAGTAAGTTTTGCTTGGGCAAGCATCAATCTCACTTTTAGCAATTCGGTATTACTGGATGATACTTTTTTCGCTATGTTATTGATTTGGCTTTCCGCACTTTCCAGTTCTTTATGGCTAATCGCTCGGCGAATGTCATTAAATGCCTTGTCAATTTCGGGCGTACGAGCGGGTACGTCAAAAATATCATTGAGCAAGGTATTCGCATCTTCGCCATAGACATTCGGCATTTGCTGAAGTTCGCCATTGTCGAGCGAATAGACCAAAATATCCTGTCTGTCGCTAACGATAAGCGGTGAGTGTGTGGTTAGAATAAATTGGACTTTGGGAAAGGTTTTGACAAGCTTGTCGATAAGGTCGTGTTGCCATTTTGGGTGGAGGTGTAAATCGACTTCGTCAATCATGACAACGCCTTCGCCGTGTAGTGGGTCGTCAAGGCTTGGGTTAAGAATGGCTAATCGTCTAGCGATGTCGCCAACGAGAGCGAGTAGGGATTTTTCGCCTTGAGAAAGTTGGTTTACGTCCAGTTCTTCACCGTCTTTTTCAACTATCATGGTGGGCGTGCCTTGACGGCGTATGCGTGGATTTCTAAATCCTGTAAATTCTTCAATTGATTTTTTAACTCTTAACAAAGTCTCAACAGCTATACTTTCTCTAGTCGAAATATGTTTAACTGAATTTAAATAGTCTATTTTTTCCTGATTAATTTCTGTGAGCCTTTCTAATTTTTCCATTAAATTATTCAAGCTTGAGCCTAGTTCTGTATTAACTAATTTACTATAAAAAGAATTTTCATCTTTCATAGAATTATAAATATTTTCGATTTCATTTTTTTCAGCAATAAGAGTATTCAATCTTTCAATGTATTCACTCTCAGTTAATATTACATTTGCTTTTATTTCATTTTCAATATCTTCTTGTTGTCGAAACCACTTAAAAAAATCATAAAAATCAATTCCAGCACTATCAACACAAGCATGATAGGCATCGAATCGATTAAATTGACTAGATAGAATATCTGCTTGCGAATTTCCAATTATTGAACGTTCAACAGGATAAAAGACAATTAAAGGCAAAGATAAATCAGAAATATGAGAGTTTTTATTTCTGAAAGACTTAATCACCTTATTTAACTCTTTCGTATAACTTGGAAATTTACCATTCTTACCATCTCTTACTTTATTTGTATTCCAGCGAGTAATCTCCAATAAACCCGCTTGATTTATAAAGTTATTTGCGTCAAAGTCAAAATTAATAATGATATTAGCTTCATCTGTATTGTTTTTAATTAATTTATTATCAATTTCGAAACCACTCATTTCATTGCGAATACCATTCACAAACCAACTTAGCCCAGTCGCCAACGCTTGCAGAATTTGCGATTTACCCGCTCCATTATTCCCCACAATCACCGTTACATTACTCACTCTATTCTCAGTCGGGGCAAAATCCACCGTCAAATTCTCAAATCTGCCATAATTTTGTAACTGTAATTGTTTGATTTTCATCATATTTCCCATTATCAAAAACGATTAAAAAACCCCACTCAAATTGCTTGAGTAGGGTTAATATAGCATAAATTATTAGCCAGAAATCGCTAACTATTTCGCAATCTTTTTATACTTCATGCGTTTTGGTTCGGCATCCGCGCCCAACTGTTTTTTGCGATACGCTTCAAACTCAGAATAGTTACCATCAAACCAAATCGGACCTTCATCCTCAAATGCCAAAATATGGGTGGCAATACGGTCTAAGAACCAGCGGTCATGCGATACCACCATCACCGTACCGGGAAACACTTCCACCGCATCTTCAAGCGCGCGCAACGTCTCAACATCAAGGTCATTCGATGGCTCATCGAGTAACAGCACGTTTGCCCCTTGTTTTAAGGTTTTGGCAAGTTGCAGACGGTTACGCTCACCACCCGACAGGCTACCGACCAGTTTTTGTTGGTCTTGACCTTTAAAGTTAAAGCGTCCGATATAGGCACGGCTAGGCGTAGTGTATTCGCCCACGGTAATCATGTCAAGACCGTCGGAGACTTCTTCCCACACAGTTTTTTTGTCGTCTAGCTCATCACGCACCTGTCCAACATACGCCACTTTTACCGATTCACCGACTTCAACTGTGCCTGTGTCTGGCTTGTCTTTGCCTGTAATCATGTTGAACAAGGTTGTTTTACCTGCACCATTGGGTCCGATAATCCCCACAATCGCCATCGGTGGCACAGTGAAGGATAGGTTTTCGTATAGCAAACGGTCACCAAATGATTTTGAGATATTGTTGACTTCAATCACTTTGTTGCCAAGACGTGGTCCTGGTGGAATGTAGATTTCAGCAGTTTCGTTACGTTGTTGGAATTCTTTGGAGTTTAATTCCTCAAAACGTTGCAAGCGAGACTTAGACTTGGCTTGCTGACCTTTTTGGTTTTTACGCACCCATTCAAGCTCTTGTTTCAGCGCTTTGGCAAAGGCTTCTTCTTGCTTTTGCTCTTGCTCTAGGCGTTTATTTTTTTGCTCAAGCCACTCGGTGTAGTTACCTTGGTAAGGGTAGCCATAGCCACGGTCAAGCTCCAAAATCCACTCGGCGACATTGTCCAAGAAATAGCGGTCATGGGTAATCGCCACGATGGTGCCGCTATAGTCTTTTAAGAAATGCTCAAGCCAAGCGACTGATTCAGCGTCCAAGTGGTTGGTCGGTTCGTCCAGTAGCAGCATATCAGGTTTGGATAGCAATAGACGGCAAAGGGCGACGCGGCGTTTTTCACCACCCGATAATTTGCTCACGTCGGCATCCCACGCGGGTAGGCGCAGCGCATCGGCGGCTTTTTCTAGTTGGTTGTTGAGGTTATGGGCGTCCCACGCTTGGATGATGTCTTCCATCTTGCCTTGTTCGGCGGCAAGTTTGTCAAAGTCGGCATCGGGTAGGGCATATTCACCGTAAATTTCATCAAGGCGCGCCAATGCGTCTAGGGCTTCACGCACACCGTCTTCCACGTTGCCGCGCACGTCTTTGGCAGGGTCTAACTGCGGTTCTTGGGCAAGGTAGCCAATCTTGATACCCGCTTGCGCCCGCGCTTCACCGTTATACTCGGTATCCACGCCTGCCATGATTTTAAGAAGTGTTGATTTACCGGCACCGTTGAGACCCAGCACACCGATTTTTGCACCGGGGAAAAAAGACAAGCTGATGTCTTTTAGGATTTCCCGTTTGGGTGGAACAATTTTTGATACCTTGTTCATGGTATAAATATATTGAGCCATGTTTTTCCTGTTTAAGTTAGCTAATAGCAAGTGAAGGTAAGGCGTATCATCCACGCCAAAAAATTTGAAAATGGTGAGATTTAACCGCTTATTATCGCATTGTTAACAGGGTGGGGCAAGGTAAAAGCCTAGCGAAAAATCATTTGCAAACCCCATACCGAATAGGCAAGAACTTTTACAAGTCATGGACAGTGGTTGTGCTACTATCAAACGGCAAATAACCAAGCGACAAATAACTAAGTCACAGATAACATAGTAAATAAAAGAATACACAAGGAGACAACCATGTCGGATTTACAATTATCGATTCACCATAACCAGCAATCACAACGCTTTGAAACCACCGTTGAAGGCACCACTGCCTATATCAGCTATGTGGATAATGGTGATGTCATCGTATATGACCATACTATTGTGCCAGACGCGATTGGCGGGCGCGGTATTGCAGGGGCGTTGACCAAGCACGCGCTAGACTATGCCCGTGAGCAAGGTAAAAAAGTCATGCCAGCCTGCTCGTATGTGGCAAGCTATATGCAAAAACATCCTGAATACCGTGATTTAAAAATATAATAATTTAAAAATACAGCGATTTAAAAATACAGTGATTTAAAAGCTTAAAATTTTATCAATGGGTCAATACGCCAATAAAAAAACCACATAGGTTGATGTGGTTTTTTTATCGATTAGGGTCTGCTGATTATTTTTTCTTGGTAGGTCCAAGTAGCATACCCATTTGGCGACCTTCAACTTTCGGTTGTTGTTCAACATTGGCAACATCGGTCGTATCGGCAATGACTTTTTCAAGCTGCTGTAAGCCAATTTGTTGGTGAGCCATCTCACGACCACGGAAACGAATGGTGACTTTGACTTTGTCTTGGTCTTCCAAAAACTCACGGATTTTACGAAGTTTGACTTGATAGTCGGCTTCTTCCGTGCCGGGACGCAATTTGATTTCTTTAAGTTGCGTTTGTTTTTGGTTCTTTTTGGCTTCTTTGGCTTTTTGTTTTTGGTCGTACAGATATTTTCTGTAGTCCATCACTTTGGCAACAGGAGGCTGAGCGTCTGGTACTATCTCGACCAAATCCAACTCAGCATCACGGGCGGCCTGCAAAGCCGTTTTTATATCCACAACACCAACTTGTTCGCCGTCTTCTTTGACTAAGCGTACCTCTTTGGCACGAATTTCCTCGTTGATGTCTAATCGGTTTGAACTCTTAATAATACTTACTCCTACGCTGTTTTTGATTTGACGCGCCCTTTTTGGGCGGTCGCTTGGTTAACCAAGTCGATAAAGGCATCGATACTCATCACGCCAAGGTTGTCACCTTCGCGAGTACGGACGTTAACTTGGTTGCTTTCTACTTCTTTATCACCCATGACAATCATATAAGGAATACGTTCAAGGGTACGTTCTCTAATTTTAAAACCAATTTTCTCATTACGCAAATCGGTGACCACACGAAGTCCGGCTTGATTCAACTGTTCGGCGACTTTTTGACAGGCTGCCGCTTGGTTGTCGGTAATATTCATCACCACGACTTGCTGCGGTGCAAGCCAGACTGGCATCCAGCCGGCGTAATGCTCAATGAGCATACCGATAAAGCGTTCAAATGACCCCAAAATCGCACGGTGTAGCATTACAGGGCGCTCACGTTCGCCTTGCTCATTGACAAACTCCGCACCTAGTCGCTCTGGCAGGTTAAAGTCAAGCTGCAGTGTACCGCATTGCCATACGCGGCCAAGACAGTCTTTGAGGCTAAACTCGATTTTTGGCCCATAAAATGCGCCTTCACCTGGCAGATACTGCCAGTCAAGCCCGGCATTATCCAACGCATCTGCTAAGTCTTTTTCTGCCAAGTCCCACAGTTCGTCAGCACCGACCCGTTTTTCTGGGCGAGTCGAGAGTTTCATTTGCACGTCATCAAAACCAAAGTCTTTATACACATCAAGGGTAAGCTTGATAAAGTCTTGGGCTTCTTGTTTGATTTGCTCATTACTACAAAAAATATGGGCATCATCTTGGGTAAAGCCACGCACCCGCATGATGCCATGGAGCGAACCTGATGGTTCATTGCGGTGGCATGAGCCAAACTCAGCAAGACGCAATGGCAAGTCACGGTAGGATTTTAACCCTTGATTGAACACTTGCACGTGACACGGGCAGTTCATCGGCTTAATCGCATAGTCACGTTTTTCACTGTGGGTGGTGAACATCATGTCGCCATAGTTTTCCCAGTGACCTGATTTTTCCCATAAGCTTCTATCGACGATTTGCGGGGTTTTGATTTCAAGATAGCCGTTATCTTTTTGTACTTTGCGCATATACTGCTCAAGCACTTGCCACATTGTCCAGCCATTCGGATGCCAAAACACCATACCAGGCGCTTCTTCTTGCATGTGAAATAAATCAAGCGCTTTACCGATTTTACGATGGTCGCGTTTTTCCGCTTCTTCGATACGCTGAATATAAGCTTTTAAATCTTTTTTATCTGCCCAAGCGGTACCGTAGATACGTTGTAGTTGCTCATTTTTGGCATCACCGCGCCAGTAGGCACCACTCATTTTGGTGAGTTTAAAGGCTTTTAGGAAACGGGTATTGGGCACGTGAGGTCCACGGCACATATCAACGTATTCTTGGTGATAGTATAAACCCATTTGAGTTTCATTCGGCATATCTTCGATTAGACGTAATTTATAAGTCTCGCCACGGTCTTGGAATACTTTGATAACCTCGTCACGCGGTGTCATTTTTTTGATGACATCGTAATCTTGGTTAATCAATTGCGTCATGCGCGCTTCGATTTTTTCCATGTCTTCTGGCGTAAACGGGCGCTCGCTGTAGATATCGTAATAAAAACCCTCTTCAATCACAGGACCGATAACCATCTTCACCTCAGGATACAGCTGTTTGACAGCATGACCCAGTAAGTGAGCGGTCGAGTGGCGAATGATTTCCACACCTTCCTCGTCTTTTGGCGTGATGATTTGAACGCTGGCGTCTTCGGTAATCGGGTCACACGCATCAACTAATTTGCCGTTGACACGTCCTGCAACGGTGGCTTTGGCAAGCCCTGCGCCGATGCTTTGCGCCACTTCCATGACTGACGTTTGTCCATCAAATTGTTTAATATCGCCGTTTGGTAAGGTAATGGCTACCATAATTGCTCCTGTTGTCCTTTGGCAGTGATGACCGTTACTATCGGTCATGTAACCGTGAGAGATGGGAATAAAAAAAGGGAAAAACTCTGCCCATCCAGACTTACCGTGTCTAGATAGGCATTACAATCCCATGAATGCGTCGCTTTGCAAAAAGCGTAAACAAGATATTATAGCAAATTGCGGTGATGAAACCAACTTGCTGATTGAATTGCTTGCAGTTATGGCAGAAACTGAGGCAGCTCATGATATGCGTTTAAAAAACACTGCAATAGACGACAGCCAATGCTTGGTATCTACAATTTGGCTGGGTGTCTTTAATTTGACAGGGTGTCTTGACACTAAGCTGTGGGGTCTTTAGCCGAACAAGTTACAGGAATAATCTAGATTACCCGTGGCAAAACTTATATAACTACAGGATAGTGAGTGCTATGCTTCATAACAACACGATTGATTAAGGGCATTTTTATGTCAGTTGATTTTTCCAATACATTAATTGTGGCGGTCTCTGCCACGGCATTGTTTGACCTATCGGAGTCTGAGCGGTTTTTTCAACAAGCCTTAGCCCAAGATCCAGAAACGGCGATTGATAAATTTCGCAGTTATATGATTGAACGCGAAAATGATCCATTGCAAACCGGGACGGGTTATCCGCTTATCAAAGCCTTACTCAATCTCAATCACCATTGTGCAACCGATGACAAGGGTGAGGGCATAGCTGCGCCCATGGTTGAAGTGGTGATTATGTCAAAAAACAGCCCAGATACCGGTATTCAAGTATTAAATGCGCTGCGTAGTCATGGACTACCGATTAGTCGCTCGGCATTTACCTCAGGCGAAGGGGTGGCGGATTATGTGGCGGATTTTAAGGTGGATTTGTTTTTGACCACCAATCATGACGATGCCCAGCAAGTCACCGATGCAGGCGTGTGTGCCTGCGCGATTTTAGATGCACCGCCCATTGATATGAAAGAGCTAGACACCAATCAGCTACGCATTGCATTTGATGGCGATGCCGTGTTATTTGATGAAGCGGGGGAGCTACTATCTCGCCAGCAAGGACTCAAAGCGTTTCATGATTATGAAGCCAAAATGAGTGATGTGCCGATGAATAAAGGCCCGTATGCGGATTTTTTAATTAAACTCTCTAAACTACAAAAACGCCTGCCTGCTAAAATTAAGCATCCACCGATTCAAATTGCACTGGTGACGGCGCGCAATGCGCCTGCTGATTTGCGCGCGATTAAGACATTGCGTAATTGGGGCGTCAATGTAGATTTGGCATTCTTTTTAGGTGGCTTAGATAAACGCCATGTACTACAAACCTTTGCTCCGCATATTTTCTTCGATGACTCCATTCATAATTACGAATCTGCTAAAGGCGTCGTACCCTCAGGGCTAGTGCCTTATAGCTCAAAATCAAAATTGTATGTCAAACAAGCTGATGCCACGGCAACCCAAAACCTTGTTGAGATTCATCAAGCCTAAAATTTATAGGTTTTATAAAAAATCCCATATAAAAAAATACCGCTTATGGTAAGCGGTATTTTTTATTGAATATTGGATTAGTGGTCAGATGCACCTGACGCACCGATACCGGTTAATGAACGTACATACTGTGCATCAAAGCCTTTTCTATCTAACTCAGCGCGTGGTGAGTTGTCAGTGATAGATGCGATCCACGCTAGAATGAAGGTCACAGGCATACTAAATAACGCCACGTTTTTGTATGGGAAAGCGGGTGATTCGTGTTTCATGATATCGACCCAAACCGCAGGTCCTAAGATAATCAGTAACACTGCGACTGCTAAGCCTGCAAACCCACCGATGACCGCACCACGAGTGGTTAGACCGCGCCAGAACATCGCTAAGAAAAGAATCGGGAAGTTGGCGGATGCCGCGACCGCAAATACCAAACTTGCAATGAACGCAAGGTTTTGGTTTTCAAAGATAATACCAGTCACGATTGACAATAAACTTAGTGCAACCACGGTAATTTTTGATGCACGCATCTCTTCTTCAGGTCTCGCTTGACCTTTTCTGATAACACTAGCATACAAGTCATGGCTGACCGCTGAGGCGCCTGATAAAGTCAAACCTGCCACAACCGCTAGGATAGTCGCAAAAGCAACCGCCGAGATAAAGCCTAAGAATAGGTTACCACCCACGGCATGGGACAAGTGAATCGCTGCCATGTTGGCACCACCGATGAGTGCTTGTGAGCTTACGCCATCTTTAACCACAGTCGTGAAATAATCTGGATGCTCTGCTAGGATAACGATGGCACCTAAACCAATAAGAACAATTAAGAAGAATACGTATGAAATACAGCTTGCAGCCACCAACACCGATTTACGCGCAGCTTTGGCATCTGGCACCGTAAAGAAACGCATCAAGACGTGTGGTAAACCTGCTGTACCAAACAATAGGCCCAAACCTAACGAGATAGACTCAATGGGATTATTAACCAATTTACCAGGCGATAAAATCGCTTCGTGTTTGCTATGGGCAGCAACAGCTGACTTGAATAGATTTTCAAAACTAAAACCAACATGGTTCATGACCATGAGGGCCATGAAAGTCGCACCCGACATCAGCAAAATAGCTTTGATAATCTGCACCCACGTGGTGGCTAGCATACCGCCAAACAATACGTAAACCATCATTAACACACCAACGATGATGACTGCGTAAATATAATCTAATCCAAATAATAACTGAACCAGTTTACCCGCACCGACCATCTGCGCAACCAAGTATAGCGCGACGACGACCAAGGTACCGGATGCCGCAAAAATACGTACTGGGGTTTGGGAAAAACGATAAGATGCCACATCTGCGAAGGTAAATTTACCCAAGTTACGTAGCCGCTCAGCGATTAAGAATAAAATAATCGGCCAGCCAATCAAGAAGGCTAGCGTATAAATCATGCCATCATAACCGACGGTAAAAACCATACTCGATAACCCCAAAAAGGTTACCGCTGACATATAGTCCCCGGCAATGGCTATCCCGTTTTTGGTACCTGAGATACCGCCGCCCGCGGTATAGAAGTCGCTTGCGGTTTTGTTTTGTTTTGACGCCCAGTAAGTAATACCGAGTGTTGCCAAAACAAAAATCAAGAACATGATAATGGCTGAAATATTCAGCGGTTGTTTTTTTACTTCGCCTTCAAGGGCACCCGCTGCCCATGCTGGCATCTGTGCCATCAGACCCAATAGCGTCAAGCTTACGGCAGTTGAAACCTTGCCGATACGCTTGTGCAAGCCTTTAACAGCCAGGCCGTTATATTGTTGTTGTAACATGCCACCCTCCATGGTGTCAAAAATGATGTCAAAATTGTTATAAAAAGCACAATTTTAAAACTGAAAACCCAACACAATCCCTGTGAGGTTATACTTTACCACTGTTGATATCATCGATTACTTTACGAGTCATCGTGTCAAATTCACCGTTTGCTTTGCTGACATATATCCAAGTGATGAGTGGTACAAAAATCATAATGGCAACAACAATGTAAAAGCCAACAGGGACAGTCGAGCCTGCTGACAGTGGCGCAGCAAACATTTCAGGATCAAAACCCACGAGTAACAGATAACCAAACCACACAATTAAGGTAATAATAGAAAAAATAAGCCCTAGGCTTGTTTTTCTCTTTGCCATGCTTTGGAACTCAGAATGATTAATGATACGCTGAATTTGTGCCTCATCCATGGTAACGCTCCTTGTAAATGAATGAACAGACAACTCATTGATGATTGATTCAACAATAAGTGTCAAAACTGACAAGGAAGATAGCGATTGGGTGACAATAACAGTAGACAACAATATGGTGAAGCAAGTCCGCTATGCTAAACGTAATAGATTGTCTTAAATGATACAAACAATCTCATCTTCCTGATTAGTTGCTATTATTAAATGAAAATTGTTAAAAAATCTAGCTATTTTTTCTCAAACTGTAAAAAAATTGTAGAATTTTAGTTGAAAATTAGTGACAACCCTATCAAAGCACCCAAAATTAATATTAGACATAACTTGATACTCATAATCGTGACTAATTATGATTGCACCATCATGACTGTAACGCCCAATGACCAGTAAAAATTATCAAACTATCCATGATAAATAAATCATAGAGGATAGATAAATCACTGAGCGTACCTACCGCCATTTAAACCAAACGGCATTTATTTGCCTCGAGTTCTACACATACCGTCTTTGCAGTCTGCTGCGACTTTACCATAGACAAGTTGGGTTATCCAGTTGGGTACACGGTTGCGATGTCGCGCAAAAATAGGGTAAATCATATCACTGGCTTGTTTCACTACAGGCCATTCAAACACGGTTGCAAATGGCAGTTGTGCGGTTTTGTATAGCAGTCTTACAGCATCCATGCCTTTTTGCATGTTCCCCTGTTTATCTTGCACACACAGATAAGTCATCGCCTCATTTTCGCTAATACCAAATTTGGCAAGTTCGTCCCGTGCGTCATCAATCGGAACGATGCGAATGGCGTTAGGTTTTTTTTCTACCATATGCAAGGCTTCGGTACGGCAGACAGGGCAGGTATCATCATAGTACATGGTAATCATAGCATTATCCTTTTGTTTGAATACGTTTAGCAGGGGGTATTTGGCACACGCCATTCTCGCAAGTGGGCATTTTTGCTAATTTTCCATACATAAGTTTTATGATCCATTTCGGAAAATAGTAACGATTGCGAGCAATAAACGGATAAGCAAAATCACCGATTTGTTTAACAATCGGTAAGCCTAAAAGCGGAGCGAATGGCACGCTAGCGGTACTGTAGAGTAAGCGGACAGCATCCATGCCTTTATGCATGTTGCCTTGCTCGTCTTCTACTACCACATAAGTCATGGCATCTACCATGCTTATCCCTGCGTTTGCCAATATCGCTTCAGCATGGCTGACTGGCACAATATTGATTTGACTAGGGTTTTTGGCTTGCATGGTTTGGGCGTTGGTTGTACAAAGTAGGCAAGTTTCATCGTAATACATGGTAATCATGTTAATATTCTCCTAAGCTTAGTCTTGTAATGCATCTAATACGGTCAAATCTTTAAACTCAAACCTTTTAGCTAAAAGCGATTTTGGCACAACGCGTTGCCCATCCAACAGTAACGTCGACATTTCACCAAACATGGTCTTGACCACAAAGGCGGGCAGGGTCATCACGGTAGGGCGGTGCAACCAAGTGCCCATCGCATCGGTAAATGCAGCATTGCTAATAGGCGTTGGATTGGTCAAATTGTAAATTTGCTGAGTGGGCAGGGTGTGAGTCAGGTTTTGTTCAATGATAAAAATCACCGCACGCACCCAATCAGTACGGCTAATCCAGCTCATGATTTGCTGACCATTGCCAAGCTTACCACCTGTGCCCATTTTAAATGGGGTAATCAGTCGTCCAACCATACCCCCCTCGGGCGCAATCACCACCCCTGTACGCACAATCGCAACTGGCACAGCATCTGTTACAGTATCTGTTACAGCATCTTGGGCAGTCAAAGCTAGCTGCTCCCATGCTTGACAAATTTCGTGAGCAAAGTCGGTTTTTGTCACAGGGCTGGTTTCATCAAGCGCGGTTGGGTCGTTTTCCTGTTGGATACCGTACCAACCGATGGCTGAGCCGCTAATCAATAGTTTTGGCTTGTTGCCGATTCGCTCAATATAGTCAATTACCGCTTGTGTGGGTTTTAGTCGGCTATCAAACAATTCTTGCTTACGCGCATCCGTCCAACGGCTGTCGGCAATACCCGCACCCGCCAGATTGATGATGACATCATACGTCTCATTGGTGCTGGCAAGATCGTCATAGCTAATAACGTCGTCTGCGATATTTTTGGTTTTCTCTTTTTTTACAGAACGGGATACCCAAGTGACTGACGCAATTTCACCTTTTACGCCATGGGTTTTTAACGATTGTGTTAACGCTGTGCCTAAAAATCCTGAACCGCCTGTGATAAGTATTTTCATCATTTCTTTCCTTTTTTCTGTCAAAACTGAAATTTATGGGTAAAATTTTTAGCTTTTTGGTAAAACCAATTTGCCAACGATTACACTAGTTAAACCGCCAACTATTGCAAGTCTGCCGTTAAACACCAAGATGCCTAACCATGTTACTAGAGTATTAGAAGTAAATAATCTATTAATATCATGAAAGGC
>NZ_DAMALV010000003.1:0-9525 GCF_032069585.1 Moraxella sp. CTOTU48268 | reverse complement strand
ATACGATTGAGCGTAGTGGACGAAAGTTTTAGCATCTCGTTTGCCCAACTCGTCAGCGTATCGACAAATTGGTGGGTGTCTTTGATACGTTGCTGTACGTCTTTGCTTTCTGTGGCAAATTCTGGCTGATTGATTAAATCCGCCAAGAATCCAACCGTCGGCGCAAGCTCTCGGCGATAGCGTTCTTCGACAATTACTTTAGCCAATTCCCACACATCCGTGCCCGTGGTGAAATAATCGCGTCTATCACCGAGCGTATGTACTGTTTGTACCAGATTTAAGCTCTGCAATTCCTTGATGCTATTGCTCACATTTGAACGCGCCACGCCTAAGGTTTCTTGGATTTCTTCGGCATTCATCGGCTTGCCTGCCAAAAATAACAAGGCATGAATCTGGGCAACGGTACGGTTTACGCCCCATTTATTGCCCATTTCGCCCCAGTGTAAGACAAATTTTTCCATGGTCGATGTGAGTTGCACTTTTTAGCCTTGTGTGTAAGTAAATGGATGTAAATCAATCAATTTTTAATTATTTTGCGTTTTTTGTATATTTCTGTCAATACAGAAATTTTGAAAATTGTAAAAATTTTGTGGTTGGGTTTGGATTGTTGACCTTACAAGTCGCGTTTTATTTCCCAAAAAAAAATAATTTCGGTAAGATGAAGTGGTTGATTGTATCTTTTTTTTGATATTTAGTTTTTTGGTATTTATTTCTTTGGTATAAGGATGACCCATGACGGCAACCCAAACACAACAACTCACCTTTCAAAAAGTCACGTATGATGTTGCAGATAGTGTTGCGACGATTACCCTCAATGATCCAGCATCACTCAATGCGCTCAATAGCGTGATGAAATCCGAGCTTTATCAAGCCCTTGATTACGCACAATACGACACAGCCGCCAAAGTGATTGTCATCACAGGCGCGGGCAAGGGATTTTCTAGCGGTGGTGATATTCGCGAGATGCTATCGGGCGCAGATAACCGCGAAAATTTACTGAAAATGTCGCACAGCCTGACCATTGGGATTGCTGATATCACGCGCCGTATCCGCAAAATCAGCAAGCCGATTATCGCACGTATTAATGGCGCGTGTGCGGGCGCAGGCATGAATATCGCGTTAGCGTGTGATTTTCGCGTCGCCAGTGACAATGCTAAATTTTTACAAGCCTTTGTCAATATCGGGCTAGTGCCTGATGGGGGTGGTATTTATCTGTTATCGCAGTTGATTGGTGCTGCCAAAACCACTGAGCTTGTGATGTTGGGTGAGCAAATCACCGCGCAAAAGGCAGAAGATTTGGGACTGGTGAATGCGCTGGTGAGTCAAGATGCGCTTGATGCGGCAGTGAAAAAACTGACCGACCGCCTCACAAGCTTGCCAACCTTAGCGCTGGCGGCAATGAAGCAATCGATTAATCAAGTGGCATTTGCAGGACTAGATATCGCGCTAGACCAAGAGGTAATTTACCAAATGCAAATGGCGACCAGTGAAGACTTTAAAGAAGGGATTACCGCCTTTATGCAAAAGCGTCCTGCTCAGTTTAAAGGGCGATAAAGCATACGGCAAGCTCCTAAAAACCCTGCAAAAAATAGCGTCACCACCGACGCTATTTTTTTTGGGCACCATAATGCCCAAACTGGTAGCGGATTTTGTTATTGCGGATTTCGCCAACAAAGAAACGATATAAATTGGCATGCAGGTATTTCCAGCCCGTATTAAAATAGCCATCTTGCTGCAAGCGGCGTGGGTCAAAGCGAAAGGTGAGCGGTAGCATCTGATAGCGGGTGATTTTTTTGGCACGATTGACATAGTCACAATCTTCACACAGGGTGATAGACTCATCAAAACCACCCAATTGCTCATGCACAGATTTACTGGAAAAAATACACGCACCGACCGCGGTTGGTGATAAAAATTGGCTCACAAAAATACCCATGTTAAACAGCAGATAACCCACTGTAAACCAAGGTTTTAGGTGGTCAGCATTCATGTACACGCCGGCTACTTTCAAGGATTTTTTATCCAATAATTGGCTGGCTTTTCGCAAAAAGTCTGCATCCAACCGCACATCGGCATCTAGGAACAGTATTCGTTCATTTTTGGCTAGGCTTGCCCCTGTATTACGACCCAAGCTGACGCCACGCTTTGACATTTTATGGACGCTTATCGCGGTCAATTGATGGCGAAAACTTGCTGCAATTTGACAGGTGTCATCTTCGCTGTTGGAATCCACCACAATGACTTCAAAATTTTGGTAGCTTTGCTGGGCTAAGTCACGCAAAATATTGCCGATACGTTCGGCTTCGTTTAGGGTAATAATCACGATGCTAATTGGCGTCATAAGCTCATTCACAAGGGCAATAATCGTTGAAAACGGCAGTTTTTTAGATTTTTTATCATAAATGAACAATATGACGATTTGGTGATTGCTAAAAAAGTTTTGGCTGCTAAGCTAGGGAATGAGTAATCGAGCTGATGCAAGGTCCAATGGGCAATGGCATGGTAACCAGTTAGAAGGAGTAAAGTATGTGCATTGTGGCGTTGGCTTGGCAGCTGTTTGAGGATAAACCCTTGGTGCTATTATCCAATCGCGATGAATTTTTGCAGCGTCCTACACGCGTACTGCATGAATGGCAATTGCCGAATGGAAAAAAAATCATCGCGGGGCAAGATGCGCAAGCAGGTGGCACTTGGTTGGGTATCGATCCTGTGCATGGGCGCTGGGGGGTGATTTTAAACTACCGAGAGATTATCAAAGATAAGCCTGTCTTTGCCACGTCCCGAGGTCAGTTAATCGTTGATTATTTAAGTGGTGAGTGGTCGCCGCTAGCTTTTGCAAGGCAAATTGATTTGCCCTGCTACGATGGGTTTAATCTAGTCATCGGCGATCGGCAGCAAGCGGTACTACTTAATAATAAAGGGTATGGCATCGAGGTATTGGCAAAAGGCTTATACGTGTTATCCAACGGTCAACCAAATAAGGCATGGTTTAAAACGGAAAAACTGCGCAGGCGAGTACGACAAGAGTTGTTGCCGCTACTTGCTGGGCATGAGAATTGGCAAACAGCCAATTGGAAAAACGTGGCATTTGAGATATTGCAAGACCGTGAACAAGCGCCTATCACCCAGCTACCTGATACAGGCTTAGGTATAGAGACAGAGTTGGCGTTGTCTTCCATCTTTATTCCTGTCAATCGCCTCGATAAGCTGCTAGGAAGTAGCTATGGGACGCGCGTGAGTAGCTTGCTCACCATCACTCATACAGGGTTTGATATGCAAGAAAAAAACCTTGAAAATGACACTATCATCCGTATCACACACGATGTTAGCGCCACATAATCAATGAAAAAAACAGCCGCAAAATCAAAAGAATAGACAATAAAATCGCCTATCCATCAACCGTAAGCTTAACTGATATGCCCAAACATCATCATCAGCTCAGTATCGAGCCTATTAAAATCCAATTCAATAGTGTTATCCAAAAAAATCACTTCAATGCGGTTATCGGTTTGTGGCTCACAGGCCACCAAATCGAGCGAATCCGGGGTAAAATTCATGGTTTGCCATTGCTCATCATGTGTATGTTTGATATGAACCACCGATTTGATACGTTGCCAGTCGGGCAGTGCCAACAACCATTCTATCAGTACAGTCATATCAATTGTCCAGTCGGCTGACACCCGCCAGCCGATGATTTGATAGCCGTTTTGCACATCATGATAGCGAAATGGCAAGTCATCATTGGCAGCTGTTGGTGATTGGGTCGGGTCGGCTTGAATGGTGGGTGGAGCGGGGGACTGAGCAAAGCTCGTTAAGCTAATTTTTTGGTAATGGCTGCGCTCGGCAAGTACTTGGCTTGATTGCTTGAGCGTTTGTTGCAATTGCCGCAGATTGTCTTCGCCCAGTGTTTGTTCTGCTTGCCAAATCAATTTTGCTTTAGGGTTTAAACCCTTGACCCATGCGGTTAGCTGGGTTTTTTGGATGTCATCCAACTCATGAAAACGATTAATCACCACCACATCACAAAATCGCACATGCGCTTGGTAGCCTTCATTGTCACGATAACGGGCATCTTGCCAATGACGCGCATTGACGATACTGATGGCAGATTTTAGCGACAGCGCAGTTTGCCAATGCGGTGCAGATAGTTGCTCAATCAGCTCTCGCGGGTGTGCAAGCCCTGTCGGCTCAATCCATAATCGGTCAGGTCTATACTCAGAAGTCAGGCGAGCGAGCGCAATTTGTAGCGGCAGTTGCGAAGTACAGCAGATACAGCCACCAGATACTTGTCGAATCGCTAAATCATGGTCAGCATTACCCGTCAATAGCTTTTCATCAATACCGATTTGACCTGCTTCATTGACCAAAATCGCCCACTTTTCTTGGTGCTGAAAATGCGCGATACAGGCATTGATAAAACTGGTTTTACCAGAACCTAAAAAGCCCATCACCAGGTGACAGGCCGTGTTTGAAATCAAAGGTTTTATCATAAAATTTTCTTAACTCTGTTAACTTAGCTCTTCTAATTGGCTTTCTTAATACGCTCTTCTAATGGGCTTTCTTAATCCGCTCTTTTAAATAGGGCTCGTTTAGCTTTCTGCGCCATCGGGTACAAACACGTAGCCCACGCCCCAAACGGTTTGGATATAGCGCGCTTGCGAAGGATTATCTTCAATGAGACGGCGTAAACGCGATACTTGCACATCGATTGAGCGCTCCATTGCGCCCCATTCACGGCCGCGTGCCAGATTCATCAGTTTATCACGCGTTAATGGCTCACGGGGGTGTTGTACCAAGGCTTTTAATACACTAAATTCACCCGTGGTTAAGGTCACGATATTGCCATCACGTTTTAGGGTACGCGTTGATAAATCTAATGTCCATGACCCAAATTCGACCACTTCCATTTGCTGACTGGGCGCGCCTGGCAATTCACGCGTTTGCCGACGCAATACGGCTTTAATACGTGCCAATAATTCTTTGGGGTTAAAGGGTTTTGGCAGATAATCATCCGCGCCTGCTTCAAGTCCTGCGATACGATCAGCATCGGAACCTTTAGCGGTCAACATAATAATCGGAATATCGGAGTTTTCTGCGCGTAAGCGATGGCAAATACTGATACCGTCTTCGTTAGGTAGCATCAAATCAAGCACAATCAGCGAAAATAACTCGCGCTGCATCAGTTTGTCCATTTGGCTACCATCATGCGCAGTACGTACGATATAACCATCGTCTTCTAAGAAACGTTGCAATAAAGTACGAAGACGCGCATCATCATCAACGACCAAAATGCGCTGATTCATATCGCCTACGGCTGATTGATTGGGGGTAGATTCTACAGTGGGGTTGATGTCGTCACTCATTGATTATTTTCCTCATTTTTATCGTCGATATTCCTATCACCAATGTTATTTTCACTCGAATGTTGTTTTCGCTACATAGTTTTTATAAATACCCAATTATTTTCTATAAACACTAAATATGTTCCATTAGCGTGTTAACCCTGATGGTTAGGACAGGCAATCCTATAAAATATATGGGTATAAAAATTTTTGTTAGGGACTGATAAGGGTATTTTGAAACGATTGGTTACAACTTGCAAGCATTATCAATCTTATTATTCAGCCAAATTTGCGTAGTTATGCGGTTATTAAATCAAAAAAATGTGTCGATTGCTGTAGTGATTTTGCTAAAAATTCGACGTTAGCTTATAGGGTAGCCACCTATGATATAGTCATCAGTTAGCAAAATTTTAGTTTAACAACAGGGGTATAATTGACAAGGTAAAAATTCACTAAAGATTTTTGTTAAAATAGCGTTTACCTATTATCTTTTTGTATTGTTTTGTTATAATGCGTGAACTCTGAAGTTTTGAGTTCATCCTTATAAGTGTTAGGCAAAAATATGACTACAAACGTTACTGCCATTGCGGCTAATCCAGCGGTAGATGTACTCTCTGAGCAAGTCCAGCAAGCCATTTATCAAAAATTAGCTGCCAATCTGGGTATCAAACTCAACCAAATGATGGCATTCGTCAAACTCTATGATGATGGGGCGACGATTCCGTTTATTGCCCGCTATCGTAAAGACCAAACCGGCGGGCTCGATGACGTACAATTGCGTAGTCTGGAAAAATCGCTCAGCTATGAACGAGATATGGCCATTCGCCGCCAAAAAATCATTGAGCTGTTGACCTCACAAAATAAGCTGACCGATGAATTGAGTGAACGCATTAATCAAGCGGCATCCAAACTTGAATTAGAAGACATTTATTTGCCGTATCGTCCGCGCCGCCGCTCACTGGCAACCCAAGCGCGTGAAGCAGGACTTGAGCCAATTGCCTTGGCTGTTCTAAATGACTCGGTAAACCCAGAGACAGCATTATCAGCGTACCAAGCGCCAGCGCCTGTTCAAGATGACAACGGCGAAGCCGAAGCGTCAATTTTTGAAGATAAAGAAAAACAGCTATCAGGCATTGGTGCCATTATTATCGATGAGTGGACACAGCAGCTTGATCTACTCGATAAACTGCGCGTCGGCTTTGGTAAAATCGCCCAAATTCATAGCCGTCTAGTGGGCGAAGAAAAACGGGAAGTCGGCGAAAAATACAAAGACTATTTTGACCACGCTGAAAGCTTGGCACGTCTACCCAATCATCGATTATTAGCGATGCTACGCGGTCGCCAAGACAACGTACTAACGATTGCCATTGAAGGCGAGGATGCACCATTTATTGAGCAAATTAATCACGCATTTAACTTAACGGCTGCTGAGCCTAGTGAGCGTCAACAATTTTTATTGTCACTGGGCAAAAAACTGTGGTTGGATAAATGGCGTCCGCATATTGAGCATCGTTTGCTCACAGAAAAACGCTTAACGGCTGAATCAGCAGCAATTGACGTGTTTGCAAACAATCTACAGCATCTATTAATGGCAGCGCCAGCGGGTCAAAAAACGATTTTAGGCGTCGATCCCGGTATCCGTCATGGGGTCAAAATGGCTGTGGTTGATAGCCTAGGTCATGTTGCCAAAAATAGCGATGATAGTTTTGCGATTGCAACGGTATATCCATTTGCCCCAGACAATAAAGTCGATGAAGCCAAACAAACCATTGCAGATTTACTCAAAAATCACCATGTGAATTTAATCGCCATTGGTAATGGTACGGCTAGCCGTGAGACAGATGCCTTAATCAAAGAAATTTTGGCAGAAAACAGCGCTCAAGGAAACGGGGATATCAAAGCCGTGCCTGTGGTGGTCAATGAGTCTGGTGCGTCTGTGTACTCAGCCAGCGAACTGGCATCGCAAGAATTACAAGAGCTTGATGTATCCATTCGTGGGGCAGTATCGATTGCCCGTCGTTTGCAAGATCCCTTGTCTGAGCTGGTTAAAGTCGATCCCAAAGCCATTGGCGTGGGTCAATATCAGCATGACGTCAACCAAACGCAGCTGGCTGATAGTTTAACCAAAGTCACGCAAGACTGTGTGAATGCGGTGGGGGTAGACGTCAATACCGCAAGTCCTGCGATTTTGTCTTATATCGCAGGTCTCAATGTCAATGTAGCACAGCAAATTGTCAACTACCGCAACGAACATGGCGCATTTGCCAATCGTGAACAGCTCAAAAATGTGCCAAGATTGGGTGCCAAAACTTTTGAACAAGCGGCAGGTTTTTTACGCATTCGTGGCGGTGATGAGCCGTTAGATGCAACAGGGTTACACCCAGAAAACTATGAGATGGTCAAACAATGGCTGGCCTCAACCGACAATAATCTCAACGATGTGCTAGGTGACGAGTCAGCGCTTAACAATCTGACCGCTTCACTTATCGCTGCCGCAAACGATGAGGTTAATGATGCCGAGCAAGCAACGCTGAAAGCCGCTGCCATCAAACAAGAATTAGCCAAACCTGCACACGATCCAAGACCGAGCTTTAAAACAGCGCAGTTTCGTGACGATGTCAATAGCCTCAACGATTTAACAGAAGGCATGACGCTTGAAGGCGTGGTCACCAATGTGACAAGTTTTGGTTGTTTTGTTGATGTTGGCGTACATCAAGATGGCTTGGTACATATCTCAGAGATGGGTAACGAGTTTATCGCCGATCCGTTAAATCATGTCAAACCAGGTGATATCGTCACCGTTCGCGTGATTTCAGTGGATGCAGAGCGTAAACGTGTGGGCTTTAGCATGAAGTCAGACACCCCAATGGCAGCCAGACCTGCTGAAAAAGCACCCGCTAATAAAGCAAAAAATACCAACCAATCAGTGGATGGTACGGCAAAAAAACACGCAGACCATAGCGAGCGCGGGAGCAAATCAGCCAAACATTCGGGCAAACCTCAACGTAGTGATAAAGCCGCTAAACCGCAAAACCAAACAGCCGACAAACCGCAAAAAATCGGTAGCTTAGGTGCGTTGTTGGCGCAAGCAGGTCTAAAAAAATCAACATAAACCCCGCATCATTGGTAAACGTGCATCTAAATGGCTAAATCCATTTAGATGTTGCGATTGGTGATACAAGGTTTCGAGTGAGTGATGGTCAATTTTTTACAAGCATTTTGGCAAGCGACTCGCCCACGCACTTATCCATTAGCGGTGGCTGGCATCATAGTAGCCAATGCGTTGGCATACTCCCGTATTGGCAGCTTTAACAACAAAAATTGGCAAATCTTTTTGCTAAGCCTATGGGTTGCCTTAGGACTACAGATTTTATCCAATTTAGCCAACGACTATGGCGATGGTATACGGGGTACGGATGCCCATCGACTCGACAGACAGACTGCCCAAGGGACAATCAACCCCAAGACCCTCAAGAAATTAATCATAAGTTGGGCGCTGTTTATTTTCGGCTGCGGTATAGGCTTACTTTGGCTGAGCTTTAACAGTCTGACCGATTTTTTCACCTTCTTAGCATTGGGCATCATCGCCATTATCGCCGCAGTGACCTATACCATGGGTAAAAACCCCTATGGGTACAATGCGAAAGGCGAAATAGCAGTATTTTTATTCTTCGGCTTAGTTAATGTACTAGGGGGCGTGTACCTACAAACACAATTTATCCGTGTGATGGATATTATTGCTGCGGTGGTGATCGGTCTGCTATGCACTTGCGTATTGATGATTAACAATATGCGTGATTTTGACACAGATACAAGCGCTGGTAAAAATACCCTTGCCACCACCTTAGGCAAAGAAGGCATGAGCCACCTGTATCGGTTTATATTGTTGGGTGCTTACTTTTTACTCATTACTTTTGTGACCTTGCGACAAAATTTTTATCTATTAAGCCTATTTGTTCTAGTCTCTCCAATTGCCAGGCATCTTAAAATGGTTCGCCATTATAGTGATGAAAATATCCCCTCAAACGCACTAGCACCAGAGCTAGCCAAAATTGTCTTAATTACCCTAGCGACCAGTGTATTGATGAGTATAAGCATTCTTATCTTTAACTATAAAAAACTAATTTGAAAATAAATCAAAAAACTTTTGACAACGGTATTGACAGGTAAAAAGAAAAGCGTA
>NZ_DAMALV010000002.1:107654-140900 GCF_032069585.1 Moraxella sp. CTOTU48268 | reverse complement strand
CAAAATTTCCTCATTATGTTCTTTTGTATATTAAATGTTCAACACAACCTAGTATTTTTTTAAATGCTCTTAATTCAGTATTAGCATCTAAAGCTTTATCAATTTTATTAAAAGCTTCTTTTAAATCTACATCATTTATAATTGTATTAATTTGACTATTAATTAAATTCTCTAATTCTTTATAAGAGCATACTTTTCCTCCATCATCAAGTTGTAATGCATGTCCAGCATCAAAGAAAGAATTATCCTTGACCGAACTCAAAATTTCTTTGGCTTGATATGTGCCAAAAGAATTTTCGGACATTCTAAAGAATGATGAGTTTTGTAAAAGGTCTTTATATTTAGAAATATAGTTTTCTAGCGGAATTTTATGTCTATCTAAAAATATTTTTACTTTACCATTCTTATCAAAAACATCATTATATCTAAAATCATATTTTTCTGTATTTGAATTTAAATCTATATGTAATAAAACCTCATAGAAACTTGTTATATCATTGTGTTTGAATGCATCCAAAATCTCATATTCGCAATCCGTACTTCGTGAAACCCTCATCAATTTTCTAATGAAGTCATGTTTTTTAATTTCTAGGTCTGACAATATATCATCATATTTTGCTTTTAAATCACGGCTAGCAATAAATTTGGAAACTCGTTGAGTTGAGTCATATTCTAAATTATCTGTATTTATTACTAAAATTCTTGGGGGCAGCAATGGATTACTGTCTGATAAGATTTCACACTTTGTTAGTCTATCTTTAAAAATATTATCTTCAGGCCGTTTTTCTTGTGAAATAAAACTAAATGTTTTCGCAAAAGATGTTTTCATAGTGCCATTTGGTGCATAAATGAGACATGTTTGAGTATTATCAAATGAAAATTCGTGCTTTAGTTTGCCAATACCAAAACAATTTTCGAAATCAATTTGCAATTTATTCATATATTTCAAACCTAAAAAAGCCGAGTAATTATCTTACTCGGCTTTTTATTTTAAAACAATAGTTTAGCATTTATTATTTAATAAAACTTAAGCCACTTCACCTTTTAAGAAGTCTTGCGCGAATTTCTGTAACACGCCCCCAGCGTTGTAAGTATCCACTTCCGCTTGGGTATCAAGACGGCAGGTCACAGGCACTTCAAGCGGCTGCGAGCCTTCTTTATTAATCACCAGCGTCAAATCACAACGTGGTGAGATGTCACCAATCACATCATACGTCTCAGTCCCATCTAGCCCTAGCGTGATACGCGTCGTCCCAGCTTTAAATTCAAGCGGCAGCACACCCATACCGATAAGGTTGGTACGGTGAATCCGCTCAAAGCCTTCCGCCACAATCGCTTCCACACCAGCCAGACGCACACCTTTGGCAGCCCAGTCACGGCTAGAGCCTTGACCATAGTCCGCCCCTGCGATGATAATTAGCGGTTGCTTACGGTTCATGTAGGTCTCAATCGCTTCCCACATCCGCATCACTTGACCTTCAGGCTCAACGCGAGCCAGTGAGCCTTGCTTGGTACTGCCATCATCATTTTTCACCATTTCATTGAACAGTTTTGGATTGGCAAAGGTCGCACGTTGCGCGGTTAAATGGTCGCCGCGGTGGGTCGCATAGCTGTTAAAGTCTTCTTCGGGTAAGCCCATTTTTGCCAAGTATTCGCCTGCCGCCGAGCTTGCCAAAATCGCATTGGACGGTGACAAGTGGTCGGTGGTGATATTGTCAGGCAAGATGGCAAGTGGACGCATACCTTTTAGCGTGCGTTCACCCGCTAGCGCGCCTTCCCAGTAAGGTGGACGGCGGATATAGGTTGACATGGGTCGCCAGTTATATAGTGGGCTGTCGGCTTTTTCGCTGCGGTCAAGGTTGAACATCGGGATATAGATTTGACGGAATTGCTCCGGTTTGACGTGTTTTGCCACAATCGCGTCAATCTCTTCATCCGAGGGCCAAATGTCGATCAGGCGAATCTCTTTACCATTGACCACGCCAAGTACGTCTTTTTCGATATCAAAACGAATTGTCCCTGCAATCGCATATGCCACGACTAACGGCGGGCTTGCTAAGAAGGCTTGTTTGGCATACGGATGGATACGTCCATCAAAGTTGCGGTTTCCTGACAATACGGCAGTGGCATACAAGTCACGGTCGATGATTTCTTGCTGAATCGCTGGATCTAACGCACCCGACATACCGTTACAGGTGGTACAGGCAAATGCCACGATACCAAAGCCAAGTTTTTCCAGTTCTGGTAATAGGTTAGCATCTTGCAAGTACAGTTCAGCCACTTTTGAACCCGGGGCAAAGGATGATTTGACCCAAGGTTTACGGGTCAAGCCAAGTTCGTTGGCTTTTTTGGCAAGCAATGCCGCTGCCACCACGTTACGAGGATTTGAGGTATTGGTACACGAGGTAATAGCCGCGATAATCACCGCACCATCAGGCATTAAGCCATTCTCTGATTCAGGCACGGCTTCACCTTCGGCATGGGCAATGCCTTTGGCAGAAAGCTCAGAAGTCGATACGCGCGCATGAGGATTTGAAGGACCTGCCATGTTACGGGTGACGAGTGACAAATCAAACTCAAGCACGCGCTCATAGTCGGCATTGACGAGGTCGGATGACCACAGCCCGGCGGTTTTGGCATAGTTTTCCACCAGTTCGACTTGTTTGTCTTCACGACCTGTGAGGCGTAGATAATCGATGGTTTGCCCATCAATATAAAATAACCCTGCGGTTGCGCCATATTCTGGGGTCATGTTGGCGATGGTGGCGCGGTCACCGATGGATAGGCTGTCTGCGCCTTCACCGAAAAATTCCACATACGCACCAACCACGCGCTCTTTACGCAAAAATTCCGTCAATGCTAACACGATATCGGTGGCGGTGATGCCTGCTTGGCGTTTACCTTTGAGGTGTACGCCCACGATATCCGGCAGACGCATCATCGATGGGTGACCAAGCATCACGGTTTCTGCTTCCAGTCCACCGACACCCACCGAAATCACGCCCAGCGCATCCACGTGTGGGGTGTGGCTGTCTGTGCCCACGCAAGTATCTGGGTAGGCGATACCGTTTTGTACTTGGATCACAGGCGACATTTTTTCCAGGTTGATTTGGTGCATGATGCCGTTGCCTGCTGGAATCACGTCGACGTTTTCAAAGGCAGTCTTTGTCCAGTTGATAAAGTGAAAACGGTCTTCGTTGCGGCGGTCTTCGATGGCGCGGTTTTTTTCAAACGCATCTGGGTCATAACCACCACATTCCACAGCGAGCGAGTGGTCAACAATCAGCTGGGTTTGTACCACAGGGTTGACCTTGCTTGGGTCACCGCCTTGCTCAGCGATAGCATCACGCAAGCCTGCCAAGTCCACAAGGGCAGTCTGACCCAAGATGTCATGACACACCACACGCGCAGGGTACCAAGGAAAGTCTAACGTACGCTCACGGTTGATGAGCTGTTTGAGCGCAGCGGTCAGTTCATTTGGGTCGCTGACTTTACGCACCAGTTGCTCAGCTAAAATACGCGAGGTGTAGGGGAGTTTGTCATAACTATCAGGGGTGATGTCATTCACCGCTTGGCGGGTGTCGAAGTATTGCAAATCAGAATTGGGCAAGGGCTTGCGGTATTGGCTTGTCATTTGGCTTAACCTTAAAATTAATAATCCATTAGAAAAAAAGCCCTTCAAATCAATGGGTAGGCTGACCTGAAAGGCTTTTTATACGATTAAAACGCTAATTATTGACGCTCATCGAGCGGTACAAATTTTTGGTCATCTGGGCCTGTGTAGTTGGCAGAAGGACGGATGATTTTGCCATCAGCACGTTGCTCAAGTACGTGCGCTGACCAACCTGCGGTACGCGCAATCACAAATAATGGGGTAAACATGACAGTGGGCACGCCCATTTTGTGGTAACTGACCGCTGAGAACCAGTCAAGATTTGGGAACATTTTTTTGTTGTCCCACATTACGCTTTCTAGACGCTCTGCTACATCAAATAGGGTCATGTCGCCCGTTTCTTTGGACAAGTTGCGAGCCACTTCTTTGATGACCACGTTGCGTGGGTCGCTCACGGTGTAGACAGGATGACCAAAGCCAATGATAACTTCTTTTTTCTCAAGACGTTCAAGGATGTCTTTTTCTGCGTCGTCGGCATTGCGGTAGCGTTTTTGGATATCATACGCCACTTCATTGGCGCCGCCATGTTTTGGACCTTTTAACGCACCGATTGCGCCTGAGATGGCGGAGTACATATCCGAGCCAGTCCCTGTGATCACGCGGCTGGTAAAGGTTGATGCATTGAACTCATGCTCAGCGTATAAGATGAGTGAGATGTGCATGGCTTTGATATGCGATTCACTCGGGGCTTCACCTTGTAATAGCTCAAGGAAGTGACCGCCAATGCTGTCTTGGTCGCTCTCAAGGCTGATCACTTTGCCATTGTGGCTATAGTGATACCAATACAACAGCATTGAGCCTAATGAGGCAATAAGCTTGTCGGCGATATCACGGGCTTCTGAGGTAGGCTGGCTTTCACGCTCAGGCAAGGTGCAGCCCAGTGCCGATACGCCGGTACGCATCACATCCATCGGGTGGGCGTGGGCAGGCAAGGCTTCAAGCACCGCCAGAACATTGACCGGCAAGTTACGCAGGGTTTTGAGTTTTTTCTTGTACGCCGCTAGCTCATGACGGTTTGGCAAATGACCATGAATCAGTAGGTGCGCAACTTCTTCAAACTCGCTGTCTTTTGCCAAATCCAAAATATCATAGCCACGATAGCTTAAGTCATTGCCTGTACGACCCACGGTACATAGGGCAGTGTTACCGGCGGGTACGCCTGATAGGGCAACGCTTTTTTTGGGTTTTGGCTTGTTGTCGCTCGCGTCTGTCACTGGGGTGTCTTTTGACATGGTAAAACTCCTTTTTAGCTTTATTAAGTGTTTAGCCTTAAGTAATTAGCAAAGTTCGTTAATTATTTTTTTGATTTAAATAATGCGTCCAATTTTTGCTCATATGAATGGTAGTTTAAGAAATCATACAATTCCATACGGGTTTGCATGGTGTCGACCACGGAGGTTTGTACGCCTTCATCTTTTAAGGCTTGGTAGACATTGAGGGCGGCTTTGTTCATCGCACGAAACGCAGATAATGGGTAAAGTACCATGTCAACGCCTACGTCAAATAATTCTTTGGTGCTGTAAAGGTCGGTTTGCCCAAACTCAGTCATATTGGCAAGGACAGGGATGTCTAACACGTCGGTAAATTTGCGGTACATGGCGATATCGGTCAATGCTTCAGCAAAAATCATGTCCGCGCCTGCTTCTTGAAACGCCACCGCACGTTCAACCGCGGCATCCAAACCTTCCACTGACAGCGCATCGGTTCGTGCCATCACCACAAAATCTGGGTCAACTTTGGCATCCAGCGCAGCTTTTAGGCGGTCAACCATCTCGCTGGTTGAGACGATTTCTTTGTTGGGGCGATGACCACAGCGTTTTTGTGCCACTTGGTCTTCGATATGGACCGCGGCAACGCCTGCTTTTTCCATTTGTTTGATGGTTTGGGCGATGTTAAATGCGCCGCCCCAACCCGTGTCGATGTCAACCAATAATGGCGTGTCAACCGCATTGGTGATACGGGTGGCATCGGTCAATACATCGTTAAGGCTCGTCATACCAAGGTCGGGCAAACCAAATGAGGCATTAGCAACACCGCCACCTGAGAGATAAATCGCTTTATGACCGACTTGGCTTGCCATCATGGCAGTGTAGGCATTGATAGTGCCAACGATTTGAAGGGGACGACCTTCGGCTTTTTCAGACTCAATGGCGTCACGGAATTTGCGACCTGCAGAGATAGGTGCCATGTTGCTTCCTTTTTACATGATTGAAGGGGAAAATAGCAAAGTTAGTGTTAATCAGCCCTGCTTTAGGTGTAGAGCAGGTTATTTGCTGCTTTGCCTTAGTATTTCCATAAGTATACGCACAAAAAAACTGGCTGTCAGTACGCGATTTTTAAAAATTAAGTTAAGTAAAATTAAAAGTATTCGGAAGATGAATGGTAAACTTCTATTTTTACATAATTAGTCACTCTAACTTTTAAAAGGTGAATATTTTACCCAAAGTATGAATCATTTATTTACATTTATTTACAATAAACAGGCGCTCGTTGCTACATTCTTCTAAAATAAGTTTAGCAAACTAGGCATGATATACGGATTAAAATTTGAGGAATTACTTATGGCACAATCAACGTTACCGAGTCATATCAAACAACTGGTCGATAAAAAAAACTACGTCATCGCCATCAAAACCCACGCACAAGAGCAGGGGATTAGCTTAGATGAGGCAAAACAACAAATTGATGCGTATGAAAACCAAGCGTTAGCAGCAAACAGTCAAACGCCGCCTACTGCCCATCCTGCGCCATCAGCAAAGACTAAAGAGCAAGGCTTTAGCACATTGACACAAGGATTAGATAATCATCTTAAACAAGAGAATATCACCCTACCGTTATTGCCAAGATGGGTGAAACGCGTGAGTGTGATTATCTTGGTCATCCTGATAATAGGTTGGTTGTTTTATCGATTGTTTAAATAATTAATTGTTCAAATAATCGATGGTTTAGATGATAAGCGCTGCAATAAAAAAAGCGTATGACGATTCAATACGCTTTTTTAATGAAATGCTCGTGTTGTTGGACTGCAATCAATTGCCGATTTGCATATATTTTTGGAAGTTTTCGGCATAATCATCGATATTATCCGATAGCATACGCTCAAAATTCTTGGTAAAGTGCTCAATAATGTCTTGTTTTTCTTTGGCGTAGTCACTGCCTTTGACAAAGCCCGTTGCCGCTGTCCACGCGCTAAAACGCGCGACCGCATACAGCATTGAGGCATTGATTTTACCTGCGTGTATATCATCGGTGCGAAGGGTATTGGCAAGCTGGATAAACTCATCAGCGCGCTCATAAAACGCATTCATTTCTTCGGTGATTTGGTTGGTGTTTTCGCTCATAACTTTTCTCTACAATTTTCTACCATCAATTAAACGTTAAAAAGGTGCGTAAAACGCACCCTGCAAATCTTGTACTACGTCAATAAAATTATAAACCCGCGTCTGCTCTAAGTAGTGCTGCGCGGTCGGTACGCTCCCAAGTAAAAGCGGTTTCAGTGCCTTGGCGACCAAAGTGACCATAGCTTGCCGTTTGCTCATACATGGGTTGGAGTAGGTTAAGCATACGCGTGATACCATAAGGACGTAAATCAAAATGCTGGCGGATAAAATCGACAATCTTGTCATCGCTGATTTTGCCCGTGCCAAAAGTGTTGACAGAGATAGAGGTTGGCTCTGCCACCCCAATGGCATAACTTACTTGAATTTCACAGCGCTCCGCCAGTCCTGCCGCTACGATATTTTTGGCAACATAACGCCCTGCATAGGCTGCACTGCGGTCAACTTTTGATGGATCTTTACCTGAGAACGCACCGCCGCCGTGACGCGCCATACCGCCATACGTGTCTACGATGATTTTACGACCCGTCAAACCCGCATCCCCCACAGGACCCCCAATCACAAATAACCCTGTTGGGTTGATATGATACTTCGTGTCTTTGTGCAGCATCGCGGCTGGAATGACAGGCTTGATGATTTCTTCCATGACCGCTTCATGCAAGTCTTTTTGCGAGATACTGGGATCATGTTGGGTTGATAGTACCAGCGCATCAATAAACGCAGGTTTGTCGCCATCATAGCGTACCGTGACTTGCGCTTTGGCATCGGGACGCAGCCACGATAATGTGCCGTCTTTACGCAATTGCGCTTGCTTTTCCATCAAACGATGGGAAAACTGAATGGGGGCAGGCATCAACACATCCGTCTCATGGGTGGCATAACCAAACATCAAACCTTGGTCACCGGCACCTTGCTCTTCAGGGCGCGAGCGGTCAACGCCTTGGGCGATTTCGGGAGATTGTTTGCCAAGCATATTGATAACCGCACAGGTGGCGCCATCAAAGCCCAACTCTGAGCTGTTGTAGCCAACGCGCAGGACGGTATCACGCACGATTTTTTCAAAATCAACATTGGCGGTGGTAGAGATTTCACCCGCCAGCACCACGCCGCCTGTTTTGGTCAAGGTTTCGCACGCCACACGCGCATGGATGTCTTGCTCAAGGATGGCATCAAGGATAGCATCAGAGATTTGGTCAGCAAGTTTGTCTGGGTGACCTTCACTGACAGATTCAGAGGTAAATAGTTGATATTCACGCATTTAATTTTCTCATTACATCAAGGGTGATAGAAAATTAATCGCTTTGCAAACCTATCTCTATTTTACATTTTAAAATGAGAACAAAGCAAAAATAGAAAGTCACGGACTGCGATATAGTACGAGCAAGTTTGCAAAATGATTAACGAAAAAATGATTAATATGACTAATAGCAAAATGACTCATATAAGTCATTGCCGCTACAGTGGAAAAGTCAGGGGATATTATAAGGGATTTTGCCAAATTAACCTAATGCTTTTAAATGCCTAACTGGAATAGGCTAATGGGGTAATTTTAATAAGTTTGATGATAGGTGGTTTGTTAATGGGTGGTCTTTTTTAATAAACCCAATCACTGATACAATATTTCGCGTTATTTTGCTTTAACTTCTCACCCATCAACCCCATTATTTACCCATCTGTGACTACTATAAAGACAATAAAATGCGACCACCTCAATCTTCCCGCTCCGAACGTGAACTTAGCCAACTTGCCCGCCAAATCCAAGATGATGCCCAAATCACCGGTGTCAATGCCAGTGGCACCCAAATCTCAAGTAAACCTTTTGAAATGGTGACCGAATTTGAACCCTCAGGCGACCAACCGCAAGCGATTGCCAAACTAGTTGACGGTGTCGACAAAGGCATGCACGGTCAGCTGCTCTTAGGGGTGACTGGCTCAGGTAAGACCTACACCATGGCAAAAGTGATTGCCCAATGCCAGCGTCCCACCATTATCATGGCACACAACAAAACCCTTGCCGCCCAGCTATATGGCGAGTTTAAGGCGTTCTTTCCGCACAATGCTGTGGAATATTTTGTCAGTTATTACGACTATTATCAGCCTGAAGCGTATGTACCTGCCAGCGATACCTTTATCGAAAAAGACAGCGCCATTAACGACCATATCGACCAAATGCGACTGTCTGCCACGCGTGCGCTACTCGAACGTCGTGATGCCATTATCATTGCATCGGTGTCTTGTATCTACGGTTTGGGTGACCCAGAAAGCTACCTAAAAATGCTCCTCCACATCGTAGTGGGTGACAAAATCGACCGTACTGCCATGCTCAAACGCTTGGTGGAGCTGCAATATACGCGTAACGAGCTTGACTTTGGGCGAGGTACTTACCGTTTGCGTGGTGAGGTGCTTGATATTTACCCGGCTGAGTCTGAACAGCTTGCGGTGCGTATCAGTATGTTTGATGATGAAGTGGAAAAAATCACTTGGTTTGACCCGTTGACAGGTAAGAACGTGCGCAGTGTGCCACGCATTACCATCTATCCAAAATCTCACTACGTCACCCCACGAGATAAGTTAGAAAGAGCCAGTGGTACTATCAAAGCCGAGCTTGAACAACGCCTTGAGTATTTTCGAGCGCATGACAAACTGATTGAAGCCCAGCGTATCAAAGAACGCACCACTTATGATTTGGAAATGATTCAACAGCTTGGCTACTGTAACGGCATTGAGAACTATTCGCGCCATTTATCGGGACGTCCTGCCGGTGAAGCACCGCCGACATTGTTTGACTATATTCCGCCCGACGCCTTGCTATTTATTGACGAAAGCCATGTAACCGTGCCACAAGTCGGCGCGATGTACAAAGGCGATAGAAGTCGTAAAGAAACCTTGGTTAATTATGGCTTTCGCCTGCCATCTGCAATGGATAACCGCCCGCTGATGTTTGAAGAATGGGAGCGTATTACCCCTGCGACCATTTTTGTGTCGGCGACCCCTGCCCAATATGAACTTGAGCATAGCGAGCAGGTCGTTGAGCAAGTGGTACGTCCGACAGGTCTAGTTGATCCACAGCTTGAGATTCGTCCTGTCTTGACCCAAGTTGATGATGTGCTATCGGAAATCAACATTCGTAAAGCCAAAGATGAGCGAGTGCTGATTACCACGCTCACCAAACGCATGGCAGAAGATTTGACCAGTTATCTAAAAGAGTACAACATCAAAGTCGCTTATTTGCACTCGGATATCGACACGGTGGAGCGGATGAAAATCATCCATGAACTGCGCACAGGCGTGCATGATGTGCTGGTCGGTATCAACCTATTGCGTGAGGGCTTGGATATGCCTGAGGTGAGCTTGGTGGCGATTTTTGATGCGGATAAAGAAGGCTTTTTACGCTCGGAGCGTTCGCTCATTCAGACCATCGGTCGTGCCGCGCGCCATGTCAATGGTAAGGCGATTTTGTACGCTGACAGTATTACCCCAAGTATGCAAAAGGCGATTGAAGAAACCGAGCGTCGCCGTGCCAAACAGATGGCGTATAACGAGGAACATGGCATCACGCCGACATCCGCTCGTCGTCAGATTACCGATAAAATCGACACAGGCGAGGCAGAAACCCCGAATGATAACCAAGCGATTGCGGTCACCCATGCGTTCCCCGATGTGGATATTTCGATTTTGCGTTCGCCTGATTTGCTTGCTAAAGAGATTGCACGGTTAGAAAAAGAGATGAAAGCCTTGTCGCGTGATTTGAAGTTTGAGGAAGCGGCAAAAGTGCGGGATAAAGTGGTGAGCTTACGGGAATTTGTGTTGCAATGATGGTGGACGATGGGTGTTAAATAAGCGGTTTTACCCCAAGAAAAGTAACAGCTTTTCTTGGGGCAAGTTTAAGCTATCATCCAACCTTTTACATTAAGCATCATCATTATCCTTACTAAGTTTTTGTTTTAACGGACTAACAAAATAAAAAATTCCTACCATAAACACACTAATCAATACCGCAATCTCTAGCCGCCCCATCGCCACTGCCACGCCCACACAGCCTGCCGACCAAATCGCAGCCGCTGTCGATGTCCCTTCAATCATGCCATCTTTTTTGAGAATTGCCCCGCCGCCGATAAAGCCAATCCCCGTTACCACGCCGCTTACGATGCGCCCCATCGCACTGGGGTCATCGCCTTGCACTTCAAACGCAAGCAGCGCAAAACTACAGCTTGCCAGGCTTACAAGCGGAAAAGTGCGCAGCCCAATGTTTTGTCGACTATTCTCACGATTGTAGCCTACAGGTAATACCAATACAAATGCTATCACCATTTGAAACATGTGAACTACCATCAATTTCCAATCTAAATCAAATAAATTACCTACAAAATTATCCATCATGTCACCAACAAGCGAGTCAAAAAGAGTTGAAATTTTATCCGATAAAAATAAAAAAAATAGCATGCAAATGTAATAACAAAGTCATTATGGTTTGTGACCAAAAAACGTCATTAATTATGGCATAATAGCCACATTGAATGAGAATAATTTTTAACAACACATTGCGAGCTAAAGAAATATATGACCAACGTCACCGAAACCAACCAAACCGAAAATCCCCAACTTTTAAACGCCGAAATGCCCGACGTCCCTGCCACCTTACCGACGCCTGATCCAACCGCCAATAACCCCGAAAAAATCTACCTTAAAGACTACACGCCGCCGATCTTTAGTGTCAATCACATTGACTTAAAAATTGAGTTGTTTGATAGCGCTGATAAAAAGCAGGCAACCGTCACCGCCAATCTTGACATGACAAGAAACACGGCAGGCGATTTGGTACTCTTTGGGCGAGAATTACAACTTGAATCAATTACCTTAAACGGCAAAACTTTAAGCGAAAGCGACTACCAACTAGACCAAGAAAGCCTAACGATTGTTAACGCGCCAGATAATTGTCAGATTACCACCGTTGTCACCATCGTGCCGCAAACCAATACCAGTCTTGAAGGCTTATACCAAGCAGGGGAAGGGGCGGACAAAATGTTCTGTACCCAGTGTGAGCCAGAAGGGTTTCGTAAAATTACCTTTTATCCGGACCGTCCCGATGTGCTTGCCACCTTCACCACACGCATTGAAGCGGATAAAACTTACCCAACGCTGCTTGCCAATGGTAATTTAATCGACCAAGGCGAGCTTGCGGGCGACCGTCATTTTGCGGTGTGGCAAGACCCCACCAAAAAACCGAGTTATCTATTCGCTTGCGTGATGGCAGATTTGGACGTATTGACCGATCAGTATGTCACCAGTGAAGGGCGTGAGGTGCTGCTTGAGTTATACGCCAAGCATGAAAACATCGAGCAGTGCCATGTCGGGATGCAAGCGTTAAAAGACTCAATGAAATGGGATGAAGACAACTACGGACGGGCGTATGACCTTGACCGCTATATGATTGTAGCGGTTAGCCAGTTTAATATGGGCGCGATGGAAAACAAGGGATTAAATATCTTTAACACCGCTTGCGTACTATCTAGCCCAGAGACCACCACCGATCGCCGTAATTTTAATGTCAAAGCGGTGATTGCCCATGAGTACTTCCATAACTGGACGGGCAACCGTATTACCTGCCGTGACTGGTTTCAGCTGTGCCTAAAAGAAGGCTTTACCGTATTTCGTGACCAGTCTTTTTCCGAAAGTCTGCATTCCCCTGCGGTACAGCGGATTGATGATGTGGCAACATTACGAGCGGCGCAGTTTCCTGAAGATGCCAGCCCATTGGCGCACCCGCCACGCCCCGACCATTTTGTCGAGATTAATAATTTCTACACCGCCACAGTGTACGAGAAAGGCGCAGAAATCGTGCGCATGATTGCCAATACGCTTGGCAAAGAAAAATTCCGCCAAGGCACGGACGAATATTTTCGCCGATATGACGGGCAAGCGGTCACGGTTGAAGACTTGTTATCTGCACTGAGCGTTGCAGACCCAAGTATTGAAAAATTTATCGATTGGTATACCCAGCCAGGCACGCCTGTGTTGTCGGGGCATTTTGAAAAAACAGATGACAAGCTTATCTTGACGCTAAGCCAACACACGCGCCCAGTGGCAGGCTATCCTGCACCAAAAGCTTTGCCAATTCCTATCAAAATGGCGATTTTTAACCGTTCTACTGGACAACTGGTACACGAAGATTTGGTGTTATTGCGCGAAGACAGTCAGACGTTTAACTTTGACGGTTTGTTTACCACAGCGGATTTTGACCCTGTGGTGTCATTGCTTCGTGATTTTTCCGCGCCTGTTCAGCTCAATTTTGAGTATAGCAATGATGATTTGGCGTTTTTGATGCAGTATGAGACCAATGGCTTTAACCGTTGGCAAGCAGCACAGTTGTTGGTCAATCGTATTTTATTGCAAAATGCCGATACTGATGCCTATATCACGGCATTAAAAGCCAGTCTGCCAGCGCTATCAGAAACCGATCCTATGCTAGCGGCGCGGTTACTAGATATGCCAAGCGAGCGAGAGCTGGGTAGTGCGATTCAGACCGACTACGACCCTAGCCAAGTTCGTGCCCGTCATCAAGCGGTCAAAAAAGCCGTGGCGACACAGCTTAAAGACATTTGGCAAAGTGCGTATGCCAAACTGCCGGTTACCGCGTATGAAGATACCGCCGAAGCCATGGGCGTGCGGGCGTGGCGAAATGTGGTACTGGATATGGCGTTATTGGCAGGCCTGAGTGATGCCAAACACTGGGCGATTACCCAGTACCAACAAGCGTCTTGTATGACTGAGCGTTTAGGCGTGTTAAATGCCGCGGTGGAGCATGGTTTACCGCAAAAAGCTGAATGGCTTGCCGATTTTTACCAACGCTTTCATCATGATGCATTGGTGATGGATTTATGGTTTGGTGTCCAAGCCAATGACAGCCAGGCGAGCGTTGCCGATATTTTTGCGTTAACCTCACATCAAGACTTTGATATCAATACCCCAAATCGGGTGCGTGCGGTGCTCGGCGGATTGCTCGCGCAGCCTACCAAAATTTGGACACAGCAGGGCGTTGAGCAGTATTTGAGCATGATGCAAGATTTGGATAAACGTAACCCACTGTTGGCGTCACGTTTGATTCAAGGTTTATCAAATTGGAATGCCTTGGTAGCAGACAAAAAGTCAATGGTTAACGACGCTTTGATATTAAGCCAAGCTAATATGTCGTCCAAAAATGTGAAGGAAACCTTGCAAAGTATGCTCAATAATCTTTAAAATGCAAGCTTAAACGCTGACAAGCCGTGTCAATGAAATAAAGGGGTAACGCAAAATGTCACAATCTGACCGACAACAGATTATATTTTGCTTTATCCTAGCGAGTACCGCGCTTGCCGTGGCAATGGGAATCGGACGATTTGCCTTTACACCGATTTTGCCTTTGATGATACAAGAAGGCACGGTGCATCTTGCGCAAACGGCGTGGTTATCAAGTAGCAACTATATTGGCTATTTGGTCGGTGCACTGTCACTGCTTAAAAGTAATCGACATCCGCTTTTTGTCGTATTAGGTCTCACCTTAGTGACGCTTACCACTTGGCTGGCTTCGCTAAGCGGTTTTGGTTGGTTACTGGTGTTACGCTTTTTAGCGGGCGTGGCAAGCGCTTGGGTGCTGGTATCTATCAGTGCGTTTGCAATCAATTGGTTAAAATCAAGACAGGTAGCCAGCAGTGGTTTGATTTATACGGGCGTCGGCATCGGTATCACCCTCACAGGATTGATTTGTAGCTATTTTATTTTTCAATCAGCGACGGCGACTATCGCGGCCCAGTTATCATTCAGTCCATTATCGAGTCGATTATGGCAGTATCTAGGCATGATTGCGCTGCTCGCCACCTTGGTTGTCACCTTTTTGCTGGCGAAAATCAACTCGCAGTTTGCCTCAACAGCTGCTGCCACAACAGCCGCTGCCAAAGCCCACCCTAGCAAAGCTGCTCATACCAAAGCCAGCCATACCAATCCTACCTCTTCTAGCATACAGCCACCTGCCAAGCTAAAATTAGCGAATGTATTAACCGCCTATGGTTTATTCGGCTTTGGCTATATTTTACCTGCGACTTTTTTGCCACAAATCGCTAAGCAATGGTTATCGGGGCAAAGTTATTTGCTGATTTGGCCGTTTTTTGGGTTGGCGGCGGCTTTGTCAGTGGTGTTATCGCAGGGGTTACAGCGCCGGTATAACAACTTTTCTTTGCTCGGCGTTTGGCGAGTGTCGCAAATCATCATGGCGGTTGGTACGTTATTGCCTGCGCTTTGGCAGTCGTTGGTAGGTTTGATGTTGTCAGCGCTGATGGTGGGCGGCACCTTTATGGTGGTGACGATGGCAGGGCTGCAAGTGGCAGCAAGCCAAGTCACGCACTACCCTAAATACAATTTAAGTGCGCTGATGACCGCAAGTTTTGCGTTTGGGCAGCTTATCGGACCCTTAACTGCGCTAGTTGCCACAGGCAAAAATATTTGGCTTGCGTTGTTACCCGTCTCAGCTATTGTTTTGCTTATTGGGGTGGCGCTACTTTGGCGACCGTATCAACCGTATCAACATCAACAATCATCAAGTCATGTTTAAATCACTTTTAACGGGGCAACCATGAATAACCAAGCTACGAGTAATCAAACTGTGAGTAATCAAACCATTGAACTTTTACAAAATCATCGGGTGTATCGAGAATTTGACAGTAGTGCCACCGTGCCAGATTCGCAATTAAACGACATCATCAAATGCGCCCAACAAGCGCCGAGTTGGCAAAACGGACAGCACTACAGCATTATTAACATCAGTGATAAAGCGTTACGTCAAAAAATCGTCGATTTGCAACCGCGTAACCCACAGATTGCCCAATGTAGTGTGTTTTTGGTATTTGTGATGGATGGCTATCGCTCCTATTTGAGCAGTCAAGCGTATGACGGCAGCTTTGAGGGTTTTAAGGATAGTGATACATTGATTACCCTGGCTACCGATACGGCATTGGCGGCGCAAAATGCCACGGTGGCGGCAGAGAGTTTGGGTTATGCCACCTGTCCGATTGGCGGTCTGCGTATGATTGCCAATGACTTAATCGAACTGCTTCAGCTACCAAAATATACCTATCCAATTTTTGGCTTATGTATCGGCAAACCTAGTGTGGAAATGCGCCTAAAACCGCGTTTACCAAAATCTGCGGTGTATTTTGACAATCAGTATCAAGTTGACGCGTTACCACAAATGCTCGCCGATTATGAACAAACCATTTTGGCGTTTAATGAAGCGCGTGAGCGTAAGCCATACCGTCAAAAATTTGCCGATTACTACAGTCAACCGTATGTCGCTGCTGCAGAAGATTGGCTCAAAGCGCAGGGTTTTTTGACAAAACAAAAATAACGTGTAAAATTCGCGCAGTTGACAGATGAGAGCAAAATTATGGCAAATTCGCAAAGACAATCAACCCATCAAAATACCGGTAATGATAGCGGCTGGTTCCCAAAATGGCAGCCTTACGATGGGCATTTAGATCATCATCCTGTGCGTATCCACGAGTATTTACCTGCTGATAAAAGTCTGCTACTTGGGCTGCAACATGCGTTTGCGATGTTTGGGGCAACCGTGCTTGCGCCGTTATTGATGGGATTTGATGCCAACCTTGCGATTTTGATGGCGGGGCTCAGTACGGTGCTGTTTTTCTTTTTAACAGGCGGGCGAGTACCCAGTTATTTAGGGTCAAGTTTTGCGTTTATCGCGCCTGTCATCACGGCGACGGCTTATACAGGCTCAGGCTTTAATGGTAATTTATCCGTGGCGCTCGGTGGTATTTTTGTCTGTGGTATTTTTTATGCCATGGTCGGATTACTGGTGATGAAAACAGGGGTTGGCTGGATTGAGAAACTTATGCCGCCTGTGGTAACCGGTGCGATTGTGATGATTATCGGGCTAAATTTGGCGCCAGTGACTATCAAAGGCGTGTCGGGGAACCAGTTTGATAGTTGGGTTGCGTTGATGACGGTGCTGTGTATTAGTGCGGTCGCTGTGTTTAGCCGCGGTATGCTACGTCGTTTGTTGCTACTGATTGGTTTGGTATTGGCGTATATGGCATATTTTGTGCTCACCAATGTGCTGGGGTATGGCAAGCCGATTGATTTTACCCCAGTTGCCCAAGCAGCTTGGGTCGGATTACCGAATTTTTATCATCCGACTTTTGATATCAACGCAATAATTTTGATTGCCCCGGTTGCCTTTATTTTAATCGCCGAAAATTTAGGCCATATCAAAGCGGTAGAAGCCATGACAGGACAAGCGGTATCGCCTTATATGGGACGGGCGTTTTTCGCCGATGGTCTATGTACGGCGATGTCATCGAGCATGGGCGGTACCGGCGTGACAACCTATGCGGAAAATATCGGCGTGATGGCAGTAACCAAAGTATACTCGACCACGGTTTTTGTGGTGGCAGGCTTGATTGCTGTACTACTGGGGCTGTCACCAAAATTTGGCGCGATTATCCATACCATCCCAGCGCCATTGTTGGGCGGTGCTTCTATCGTGGTGTTTGGGCTTATCACGGTAGCAGGGGTCAAAATTTGGCTCGATAATCACATTGATTTTGGCAAAAATGCTAATTTAATCATTGCTGCGGTGACCGTCATTATGGGCACTGGGGATTTTAGCTTACATATTGGACAATTTAATTTGGGCGGTATCGGTACAGCGACAGTGGTCGCCATCGTGTTAAATTTACTGTTTAGCCGCAGTGAAAAAGCCAAATTGACGGTTTTGAAATAACTTAAAAAACGCGCTACTTTGGGTAGGGCGGCGTTGTTTGATAAACTGTTTGATAAGTTGTTTGCCAAAAAGAAAAATATGTCACCAAAAATGGACGAAAAAGGATGTCGCATGAGCGAAAACAATGTAGCAAAACCCAAGGGATGGAGCGCAACCAGTTATTTGTTTGTACCCGCCATCAATATTGAGCGGGTGGAAAAAGCCTTTGCCCGTGGCGCAGATACGGTGATAATTGACTTAGAAGATGCGGTCAGTGATAGTGTCAAAATGCAATCACGTGACAATGTGGTCAATTATCTAAGCGGCGCCGATGCCCAGCCTGTTTGGGTACGTATCAATGCCGCAAGTAGCAAGCACCAAGCGGGCGATATTGATTTGCTCAAATCTTTGCCAGCGTCTGCAATCAACAACGTGATTGGGGTAGTGCTACCCAAAGTCGAGCACGCCATAGAGATTGACCGCGTCCGTCATGCGCTCGCCAAACCCATGATTGCCTTGATTGAGACACCCAAAGGCATGGCAAATATACCCGACATCGCCGCTGCGGCAGGATTGACTGCGCTCAGTTTTGGCTTTTTGGATATCTGTGAAAAATTGGGCGTGCGCGCAGACAGCGAGGCAGGTCAGATGGTTGCCAACCAAATCCGTTATCAGCTAAGCTTGCATAGTGCTATCAATGTGCTCACCCCACCGATTGAATGCGTGTACCCACCTTTTAATGACAATGACGGTTTGACCCAGCGGGTCAACGGGTGGCGTGATTTGGGTTTTTCAGGGATGCTGTGTATTCATCCAAACCAAGTCGCCATTGTCAATGCACTGGCTAGACCTAGCCAAGCACAGCTTGCCTTTGCCAAAAAAGTGGTTGACCATTATGCACAGACAGGGCTTGCGGCATTTGCCATGGATGGACAGATGGTCGATACGCCGGTGATTGTGCAAGCCCAAAAGCTGATTCAAAAATACCAACCCTAAGCCTAATCAAACCATAACCCAACTTATAACAACATAAACCATAACAAGGAAAATCATGACAACGCATAGTGAGCATAGTGACAGTAAACCCACCCTAGAGACGATACTCAATCATCGCTCGATTCGCAAATTCACCAACCAGCCAATAGATGCAGCGACGTTTGAGCAGCTTATCGAAGCGGGGATGGCAGGCTCATCATCGGGATTTTTGCAGTCAGCAAGCATCATTCGGGTGACAGATGCCAAGCGGCGCTATGACATCCGCCGTATTTGCGCCGATGCCCAGCAAGCTAAAGACGGGGAAAAATACGGTCATCCCTATGTGGAGCACTGTGCCGAGCTACTAATTTTTTGTATGGACAACCACCGCCATCAAACCCTTGTACCTAACGCGCAAATTGATTGGACTGAAGTCACCATTGTTGGGGCGGTTGATGCAGCCATTATGGCGCAAAATCTGCTACTAGCGGCTGAGAGCATGGGATTGGGTGGTGTGTATTTGGGCAGTGTCCGCAATGACATCAGACGGATGGGCGACATACTCAAACTGCCACAAGGCGTGGTGCCGCTATTTGGCATGGCATTGGGTTACCCTGACCAAAACCCTGCCATGCGTCCACGTTTGCCAAAGGCATTGGTGGTCTCAACCAACCAATATGAGCCCGCTGAAAAATCCGCGTTAGAGCAGTATAACCAAACCGTTGCAGAATATTATGCGGCGCGTGGTCAAGCAGGGTCAGATTGGGTGCAAACCATTGAAAGTTATTTGGATAAACCCGTCCGTCCCGACGTGCTGCCTTATCTTAACCAACAAGGCTATGCCAAAAAATAACCCAAAGCTCAATCAATAAATTCATCTAAAAAAATTTATGTAAAACAATCATGTAAAAAAAGGACGCTTAGGCGTCCTTTTTGATTGTTGATGAGCGAAAAAATCTTATTTTAATAAATTTTTCAAGTTTTTGGCTTGCTGTGCTGCATTACCTGTATAAGTGGCAGGGGTCAAATCAGCCAAACGTTGACGCTCAGTTTCTGGTACGGCTGCCAGTTCATCGCCATTGACAAAGTTGACCATCATCTCACGGGTCATGGCTTGACCGCGGGTCAAGGCTTTTAGTTTCTCATAAGGTTTTTCAACATTGTAGCGACGCATCACGGTTTGGATTGGCTCTGCCAATACTTCTTGTGCAAGCTCTAGGTCTTCATTGAGACGATTGGCGTTAAGCTCTAATTTGCCAATACCTTTTAAGCAGGCGTCAAAGGCAATCAGACTTTGGGCAAAACCTACCCCCATATTGCGAAGGACTGTCGAATCAGTCAAGTCGCGCTGCATACGAGAAATCGGCAGTTTTTCGCCCAAATGTGCCAACACAGCATTGGCAATACCCAGATTACCTTCTGAGTTTTCAAAGTCGATTGGGTTGACTTTGTGTGGCATGGTGGATGAGCCCACTTCGCCATCTTTAAGTTTTTGTTTGAAGTAACCCAAGGAGATATACGTCCATACATCACGGTTAAAATCAATCAAAATGGTATTGTAACGGCGCAGCGCGTCAAACAATTCGGCGATATAGTCGTGTGGCTCAATTTGGGTGGTATACGGATTAAAGGTCAACCCAAGACTGGTGACAAAGTCTTCGGCATTTTTTGCCCAGTCAATTTGTGGGTAGGCTGACAGGTGCGCGTTGTAGTTACCCACCGCACCATTGATTTTACCTAGCAATTCTACGTTATTAAATTGCTTGAGCTGGCGATGCAGACGGTATGCCACGTTTGCCATTTCTTTACCCAAAGTCGTTGGGCTCGCGGTTTGACCATGCGTGCGTGAGAGCATGGGTTGGTCGGCATGGGTTTCGGCAAGCGCTGCAATCTCATCAATGATTTTTTGCATCGATTGCGCCAGTACGTCGCGACCGGATTTTAGCATCAACGCGTGTGATAAGTTATTGATGTCTTCAGAGGTACAGGCAAAATGGATAAATTCACCCGCGTCTTTTAGCGCATCGATATCGGCAATTTTTTCTTTTAAAAAGTATTCAACGGCTTTGACATCATGGTTGGTGGTGCGTTCGATGTCTTTGATACGCATCGCGTCTGCTTCGCTAAAATTGGCTACAATCGCGTCTAAGCGCTCATTGGTCGCTGCCGAAAAAGGCTGAATTTCATGAATATCTGCATGATTGGCAAGGGTCTGCAACCAGCGCACTTCAACCGTCACACGGGCATGAATCAAGCCAAATTCTGACAGGTAAGGACGTAAACTATCCACTTTACTGGCATAGCGACCATCAATAGGTGAAAGAGCGGTCAAAGTATTCATCAAATAATCCTAATCGGTTAAATAAAGGGTTAACGTAAAAGTGCCTGCATTATAGCAAACTATGACAACGTGGACTACCGCTAGCGTTGCTTGGCAAACAGCACAAGCCCAATAATCACCAACGCAATCCCCACAAAACTTAAGCCTGATGGCATGGGCGTGTGCAGCAGCAACATACCGCCTAACAACGCAAAAATAATTTCACTGCCTTGGGTGGCATCGACGGCGGCCAGTTGTTGTGGCTGTTTGGCAAGACTACGGGCATGTAAAAAAGTGGTCGTACCTAGCACACCTGCCATCAAGGCAACCAAAAAACTAATGGTCATTTGTGAGACACTGGGCGCGGGCGGTTGTACCAGAAAGCCTAATACCAACCACATCGGTAATGACCCTAGCGACATCAGCCAAACATTATGCAGGGGATTTGATAGCAGTGGGGAAGTCACTTGCGGCACTTTTTGTAGCAATTTGCTCGTTGCCAATTCACTCGTTACTTTGCGCGTTTCATTGTTCGTTGCCTTGCTTATTGCATCGGTATGATGGGTGGCGACCCCTTTGGGTTGTCCTGCTTGCCAAATCAATTGATTACCTAAGGGAAAACAAAAACTGGCAATAAAGGCAGGTAGCGCACCAAATAGCAACAAAGCATGCCAATCAGTGCCTTGGCTCATGCTATGCCTTAACCCTTCACCCACATTGGCAAGTACCACACCGATAAATACAATCACCGAATAGACAATGACATTTTTTTGAAATGATTGCCCAAAAAAACTCAGTACCACCAAGCTTGCTACCACAGTAAATAAATAGGTCGCGGCAATCACCCATCCTTGTGCATAATCTGCCGCAAACGCCAGCAGCCCATACGTGCCAAGTCCAATGCCACCCGTCACACACCAAAAATGCCAATGACTGGCAAATAGTTTACCTAGTTCTAGTAGCTTGGACGGATTGAGTTTGTTTTGCAGCAAAATAAAAACCGACAACAACAGCCACATAAAAAAACAGCGAAAACTTGCTGACCAAAACCAATGTCCGCCTTGTACACTCATCAATTGATACAGTACAAACGACGTGCTAAAAAAAGCCGACGCAATCAGCCCCCAAACAATCATTTTTCCCATTGGCTTGATATTTCCCTAAGTTGTGTTCTAACGATTTGACAGTAGCTATTTGACAGCGGCTATTTGCCTTTGGCATCTGCCCAAATGATTTTATGCAGTTGCAGTTGAAAACGCACTGGCAGCGCATCGGCAAGTATCCATTCTGCCAAGTCAGTGGCAAGGGTAGGTACATTAGCTTGACGTTCTTCCACATTAAACATCGGAGAAAACCATACCGTTGCGACTTTTTTATCCAGTTGGTAGTCTGCGAGGATTTGTTTTGACCAGTCATAATCATCGCGATTCATAATGACAAATTTGATTTGGTCATGGGCAGTTAAGTAGGGGAGGTTTTGCCACAGATTTTTATCGGCTTCTTGAGAGCTTGGGGTTTTGATATCCATAACCTTAGAGACTGCCGTTGGCACCTCTGCCACGGACAGCGCGCCCGAAGTTTCAAGCGAAATCTCGTAGCCATGCGCCAGTAGCAAATTCATCAAAGCGATTGCATTGGGCTGGGCTAAAGGTTCGCCACCTGTCAAACAAATACGCTGGCACGGAAAACTCTGACACACTGCCAAAATCCCTTCCAAACTCATGCGCTCGCCGCCGACAAAGGCATATTCGGTATCACAATACACGCAGCGCAGCGGGCAGCCCGTCAAGCGAATAAAAATCGTCGGTAATCCTGCGGTCAAAGCTTCACCTTGCAGCGAATAAAAAATCTCAGTGACTTTAAGTCCTGCTTCGGGGTCAGTGGTGGGAATGGTGGTATTGCGGATGGGTAGCGTTGAATTTGGCATAAATGTGATTAACTAATAAAAATTAGCGTTTATTTTATCAAATTTATGCCAATAAATCTTTGTGTTCAGCGGTTAAAGCAATTTCATTTCGGTTAACACGTCCACTGCAGCCCGAAACGCTTCTTGAGCCGCTGGTGCGCCGCAGTAAGGTAGACTATGTAGTAGCACTTCTTGAATTTCTGCCACGCTTGCGCCGTTATTAATCGCCCCGCGAATATGCCCTTTTAGTTCTGTTGGGGATTTTTGCGCGATTAAAAAGGCGAGGGTGATTAGCGAGCGGGTTTTGCGGTCAATGCCTTTTCCATCACTGCCGTCGCGTTGCCACGTCGAACCCCACGCGTGTTCATTAATCCAGTCTTGTAGTGGGGCAGTAAATTCGGTGACTTGTGACATGGCGCGCTCAACGTGCGCATCGCCCATCACTTGTTTGCGGACCGCAATGCCGTTGTCATACGGGGTGTTTTGTTGTGACGACATACTGTTTCCTTTAATAAAGGCTATAAAATTTGCTGAAGGCTATAAAAAAAGCAAACCATCATTGATTTGCTTTAAATAATTTACTGTTATCTTGACTCAAAATCTAGTCCATTCTGAGCAAATCATTAATCGAGGTTTTAGATCGGGTTTTTGCGTCAACTTTTTTCACGATAACCGCACAGTACAAGCTATGCGAGCCGTCTTTACTTGGTAAACTGCCCGACACGACCACTGACCCTGCAGGAATACGAGCGTAACTGATTTCGCCTGTTTCGCGGTCTAGGATTTTGGTTGATTGACCGATATACACGCCCATCGAAATCACCGAGCCTTCCTCAACAATCACACCTTCAACGATTTCTGAGCGCGCACCGATAAAGCAGTTGTCTTCAATGATGGTTGGGTTGGCTTGTAGCGGCTCAAGGACGCCGCCAATACCGACACCGCCTGATAAATGCACGTTTTTACCGATTTGGGCGCATGAACCCACTGTCGCCCACGTATCGACCATTGTGCCTTCATCAACATAGGCACCGATATTGACGTAGGATGGCATCAAGATAGCGCCTTTGGCAATGTATGAGCCTTTACGCGCGACGGCAGGTGGCACCACGCGCACGCCCGCTTTGGCAAATTGTTCATCCCCCCAATCGGAAAATTTGGTTTCGACTTTATCAAAGAACTGCAGGTCACGACCGCCATTCATGATGCGGTTGTCGTTCAGACGAAAAGATAATAATACCGCTTTTTTGACCCATTGGTTGACGATCCATTCACCGTCTTTTTTTTCTGCCACGCGTAAGGTGCCGGCATCGAGCTGAGCGAGGACGTCATTGACGGCGGCACGCACATCGTCGGTGGCGTCATTGGGGTTGAAGTTGGCACGGTTTTCAAACGCATCTTCAATAATCTGTTGTAATGACATAATTTTTTCCTACAATCCAAAAAAAGGTAGGTCATTGTCGCTAATTTTATTTTGTTTGGCAAATATTAATACGTCATTTTGGCAAGTTTTCATGACTAGACAGCTTTGAGGTATTGTAAAATCAAGGTACGTATTAAAAGCCATGTGTTAAATAGCTTAAAAAGCCTGGGTTAAATAGCCGTCATTAAATGAATCAGCGCAGGACCAAAAAATACCATAAATAACCCTGCCAATACCATCGTCAGACTGGCAATCACGCCTTCGCTTTCATGGCGCTGACTGGCTCTTGCGGTACCAAAACCATGTGACGCATTACCAAATGCCACGCCGTGGGCAAGATGAAAACGAATTTTTGACCACGCCAGTACCATATCGCCAATCACCATGCCGACCACCCCAGTAATTAAGGTAAATAGCGACACGAGCGCCGCTGAAGCATGAATCTGCTGCGCCAAATCAATGGCAAATGGGGTGGAAATTGACCGTGCCATCAAGCTGTAGGTGAGTGTGGCATCAAATTTAAATACGCGAGCAAACACCATGATGCTAGCAATACCCACCAACATGCCCACCACAATCGACACCGCAAGCACGGCAGCATAGCGGTAAATCAATTGACGATACTGATAAATCGGTATGGCAAAGGCCACGGTTGCAGGGCCCAACAACTCAACAATCCAAGCGGTATCGGCAAAATAGGTTTGGTAAGAAATCCCAAACACAATCATCAATACAATCGTTACCGTCGCCACCGTGATGGCAGGATTGAGCCAAAATTTTGGGTAACGGGCATACACCCGCTTTGCTAAAACATATGCCAAGATAGTCCACAGTAAACAGCCGATAGAGATAATATTCATAGTAAATTACGATTGGTATGATTAATGGTATGTGATTATTGATGGGCATGGTGCTTGCGGCGATACAACACGCGCTTAACGCGATTGCCTAGCATAAAAGTTAGGGCAGAACTGAGCATCACCAATGCCGTACTCACGACAATGGTAATCATCAGCTGCCAACCTTTAGCAAAAAATAACTGCTGATATTGGGTAATCGACATCATCAGCGGAATAAATAACAGCACCAACTCGCCCAAGATAAACTTCGCGCCGACATTGACCCAGTCGAGTTTAATAACCCCAGTTAATAACAATGCCAGCATCAAAAACAGCGCCACAATGCCAGATGACATAGGTAGGTTGAATAATTTTTTGAGGATGTCAGCCGCGCCCCATACCACACCAATGAGGGTGATTTGCAGTAAAATTTTGACCAGTGGCTGTTGTAACATAGGGTCTATTTTGTGGGGTAGCAGTTTATGGGGCACCAGTTTATGGGGTAATAGCTGCTGAAAAGTCGGAAGATTCATAGCGCGTTTCATGGTAAACAAGTCATCAATAATTGAGATATCTAGTATAAAAAAACCATTAACAAAAAATATGAATAATATTTTTTATATTATGCGTAAAATCTATAAAGCTACAAAACAGGGCTATAACACTATAAAGCTATTTTGGGCAGTTCAGAAATATGATGACCTTAAAACAACTTCAATGCTTTATCACGGTGGTGAAGACCGGCGGATTTTCTCATGCTGCCGATACATTGAGTTTGACGCAGCCGACAGTGACCAAAGCCATTTCTAATTTGGAAGATACGCTAGGCGTGGCGCTGTTTGATAAGCAACTGATGAGCCGCAAGCGGGATATTGCGCTGACCGAAATTGGCGCATTGGTATATGAGCAGGCGCAGACGGTGTTACAACAAGTCGGCTACCTTGAGCAGACGGTGACACAATATCAGCACATGGATCGCGGGCAGCTGCGACTAGGGTTGTCACCGCTCGGGGGAGAGTTGTTGAGCGATGCGATTTTTGAGTTTTATCAAACCCATCGCCATATTGAGCTGTCGTTGCTAGAAGATGGCGCAGAGTCGTTAAAACAAGCCTTGCTCGATGATACGCTTGATGTGTGTACTTTGATGCAACCGATTGAGGAGGACTTTGATTATATCCCAGTATGCGATTATCCCATTATGTTGGTGGCACACCGGCAGCATATGGGCAATACCATCAAACAAGTGACTTTAAAATCCTTAAAAAATGCGTCGTTGATGTTGTTTGCGTCCCATTCGTCATTTACCTCAATGATTGTCGAAGAATGCCAAAAACTTGGCTTTGAACCCAATATCGTTTGCCACACCAACCAATGGCAACTACTGACGACATTGTTGAAAAAAAACATGGGGGTGACGCTACTGCCCAAATATTACACTGATAAGCTCGATGACAAACAGCTTGTTTGCCTGCCGCTCGTCCAGCCCAATTTGACTTGGCAAATGGTGATGGCATGGCGAAAACACCGACCGCTGACCCCAGCGATGCAAGCTTGGCTAAACATAGTACAGCGCCAAGCTAATAATAAAATTTAATGGGAAAGTTTAATAGGAAAGATTAATCGACAGGTTATAAACATTTGATAGACCTGCTTAGAGTCTCGTGTTACGGCTTTGTATTATAGCCTTGTGTTATAGCCCCGTGTGTTAATGCTTTTTGATATATGGAATTTACCAAATGGCGTTAGACACCGCAAAATCACTGCCGTAAAATCATTCAACAATATCTAACAAAAAAGGGAATACTTATGCTACAACAACCTGATGATCACTACACCGCACCCGCCAACCTTGGCACAGCGGTATATGCCAACAATGCCGATGCTATTGGTAACACGCCGCTGGTGCGTCTTAACCATATCATGCCACAGGGGGTGACCGTGCTTGCCAAAATCGAAAGCCGTAACCCGGCGTTTTCGGTCAAATGCCGAATCGGTGCAGGCATGGTGCAAGCCGCCGAGCAAGCAGGGTTATTAAAGCCAGGTATGCAAATCATCGAGCCGACGAGTGGTAACACGGGGATTGCGCTGGCGTTTGTGGCAGCAGCCAAAGGGTATAAAATCACGCTGACCATGCCCGCCTCAATGAGTATGGAGCGCCGTAAAGTGCTGGCTGCGTTGGGCGCACATTTGGTGCTCACTGAGCCTTCGCTAGGTATGAAAGGGGCGGTGGAAGCTGCACAAGAAATCCATGACAACCATCCTGGCGAATACTTTTTGCCGCAACAGTTTGATAACCCTGCCAACCCAGACACCCATGTCAAAACCACCGCACCTGAGATTTTTAATGCCACAGCGGGTAAGGTCGATGCGCTTGTTGCAGGCGTGGGTACAGGCGGGACGATTTCGGGTATCGCCCGTTATTTTAAACAAATCAAACATCAGCCGCTTTATACCGTCGCGGTTGAACCTGCAGAATCACCGATTATTACCCAGACGCGTGAAGGCAAAACCATCACCCCAGGTCCGCATAAAATCCAAGGGATTGGCGCCAACTTTATCCCAAAAAATCTTGCGCTTGATTTGCTTGATGAAGTCGTCACGGTAACTGGCGATGATGCGATTGCATGGGCAAGACGGGCGATGACTCAAGAAGGTATTTTATGTGGTATCTCTTGTGGTGCAGCGCTGCAAGCGACGTATCAACTAGCAAGCCGCCCTGAGATGCAAGGCAAAACCATTGTAGTTATTCTGCCAGACAGTGGTGAGCGTTATTTATCCAGTGTGCTATTTGATGGTATCTTCACTGGCGAGAACTTTAATTAATAAACTTTTATGAACGATAAAAAAGGGCGTTAGTTAGCCCTTTTTTAATTTATTTTTACTTTGATTTTAATTTAAAATCGCTATAAAAATCATCGGTTTAACACCCTAAACATAGTCATCAACCCATGACCCATAACGAATAGCTCACAATAAATAGCCTAAGCGAATTTTCCAATCATTGCCACTCATTTTTCTTTTTAAGTGGTTTTTATTACCGACTTATTTTTATTGCCAAGCCATTTTTAAGCGTTTTTGCTGACGTAATAAACGCGTTCCTAACAGCAGTGACGCCAATCCCAGCGCCGCAACCAGCGCGATCCAAAATCCTTTAGCCCCCATATCGGTATGGCGCACCAAATAGGTACCCAGCGGAATCGCCACCACCCAATAGCAAAACAAGGTGATAAACATCGGCACTGTGGTATCTTGCATACCGCGCAAAATCCCCGCAAAATTGACCTGCCAGGCATCAAACAACTGATACACGGTGGCAAACCATAACAACAGCGCGGCTTGCTGAATCACTTGGGGATTTTCACTAAAGAAAGTTGGCAGGGTTTGCCGAAAAATGGCAGTTAACAACATGCTAATCACCGCAAATGACGTGGCTACGGCAATGCCGATGAGCTTGATGCGTTTAAGCTCTCGGTAATCTTTGGCACCATAGCGGTTTGACACCATGATGGTGAGCGCCATCGCCACTGAAAACGGAAACATAAATAACTGCGATGAAATCGTCAACGCGACCTGATGGCTTGCCACCGCGATTTCACCCAGTGGGCTGATGATTATGGAAGCTAGACTAAACGCGCTCACTTCAAAAAAAATCGACATGCCAATGGGAATGCCAATCGATAATTGCTGACGCAACTGAGCAAAATCCATACCGGCAAAATTGGCAAAAAAGCGCTGGTTGGCAAAATCTGGCTGGGGGCTCAGAGTCAAATAGCTTACCAACATCAATAAATTTATCCATAACGCAATCCCAGAGGCGAAACCACAGCCCGCACCGCCCATAGCAGGAATCAGCATAGTTTCGCCGAGAGTGACGCCATGGATAAACGCATAGCTGAGCGGCACATTTAAAATCAAACCAATCAGGCTAATCACCATGACCACGGTGGGATGTTTTAAGCTTTCGGTGTAGCAGCGCAGCGAGGTATATAGACAGACTGCAGGAAACCCAAAAGAGATACCAAACAAGAATTTTTGGGCGATATGCTGAATATCTTTCGGTACCTTCATCCAATCAAACAAATAATGCAGCTGATTAACCGCTACAAAACCTATAATACCGATGATAAGCGCCAGCCAAAGCGATTGTTGGGTAATAAACGGCACTTTTTGTAGTTGCTGCTGACCAATCGCTTCCCCAATCAATGGCGTGGTGGCAAGCAAAATACCAACCGCCAGCAAAAAGGTGGGCATCCAAATACCCGCGCCGATTGCCACGCCCGATAAATCTAGCGCGGAGACTTGCCCAGCGAGTAAAGTATCGACCAAGGCGAGTCCTGACTGGCAAATCTGGGTGATTAAAATAGGTAAGGTCAAGACAAATAATTGTTTTAAGTCTTGACGAGCAATAGCTGACAGCATGTAATGACCAAATATTCGTTGAAAATTCAATAAAGGCGGCAGTTTAACAGATTTTGCGGCATGATTTTTTATTGTTTAATTTATTGTTTAACAGGTCAACAAACTAAAGGTCAAAAAAAGTTAGCGTTTGATTGTGATAGTATCAACATGAAAAAGCCTTTATCAAATGTTGCCAGAATTTGATAAAGGCTTTTTTCAACAGTAGCTTTTAAAGCGCTTGAATCATGGCTTGATAGCCTGTGAGTTTATTGGTCGCATCAAAGGTTTGTACCACAAAAGCATAATTGGCTTTGGTGGCATCCACAAACGGTGTAAAAGTAGTGCCATAGGTTAATTGGTTGGTGCGTACAAAACCCATACCGTGGTCAGTGGCTTTATCCAAATTGATTTGGGTGACAAGCGTGCGAGCGGTGTTGGCAGGCGCAGTCCAATTGAGGTTTAGGGTACTACCTGTCCCCGTAAGATTAACATCTAACTTGCCGACCGTAGCAGTGAGTGGCAATACTTTAAAATCGCCATCGCCGCCTAAGGTATAGTTGACATCACAGCCGTCTTTATTGTCAGATAATTCTCTGCCAAAATCGACACCCACCTCATAACTATATTGACCATCCCAATAATCGCGCTTGCTATCATAATCGCCATTAAATGGCATGCCCGCCACAGAGGTTTTTAATTCGTCAAACTGTAAAAATTTAAGCACCGTATTATCAAATTTTGCTGCTGGGTCGAGTGTGCCAGACAGCACACCACCCATCGCTTCGTCAGTTTTAATAGAGATTTTTTCTGTGGTTAAGGTGTTTGGGTCTTGGCAAGTTTTTTGTTGATAGCTCATTTGACCATACACCGAAGCAGCATAATCATTGCCAATATCAAAATACACCACGCCCAGGTCGCTATCATTGGGCTCGTTGTCGTTGTCTTCTACAAAATAGCCAACATACAAACCCCCTTTACCGCCTTCTGGGGTGATTTTGTCCAAAAAATTATCTAAGCTGTCTTCGGGCAAAAAGATACTTTGTAAAATCTCTGCCATGCTTTTTTCTTTATTGGTTAATTTATCCTCGACTTTTTTGTAGGCAGTGCGGACATCCGTTGCAATGTTTTTATAACTATCATTGGCATCGTTTAGGGCATTGTCGACAGTCTCACTCCCTGAGCCACCACACGCAGATAGGGCGATAGTGAACGCAGTTAGCATGCCTATTTTATAAGACGCTTTTTTATAAGGCACCTTTTTACATGGCGCTTTTTTACAAGGCGGTTTTTTATAAGGCACTTGGGTATATGACATGATAACAATCCTTCCTTGATAATAGATGAAATAGCAATAACAAATAGCGATAAATTATTAAATAAAATCAAAATAAAAGTTTGGGCTATGCTACCATTGTTATTTTTTAAAGTATAGCCAAATAGTAACGATTATCATCAAAAAATTATTGGCTATAGTTTGTTAAATTATCAATCAAATGAATTAGTTACTGATTAATGCCAAATCCAAACCTTATCCCTTTATCGCTTTATATCCATATTCCTTGGTGTGTTAAAAAATGCCCGTATTGTGATTTTAACTCACATGAAAGCCGTACACCGATTGATTTTGTAGGCTATGTCGATGCCTTATTAGACGATTTAAAAACCCAGCTAAGCTTTGTACAAGGGCGCAAGATTTCCACCATTTTTATTGGGGGCGGCACGCCATCGCTGCTGCCGATTGCGCAATATCGGCAGCTTTTTGCGGGTATCAATGCTCAGTTACCACTGACTGAGGATTGCGAAATCACCATGGAAGCCAATCCTGCCACCGTGGAGCATGCGCCATTTCATGAGTATTTAGCGGTCGGTATCAATCGGTTGTCGCTCGGTGTGCAAAGTTTTCAAACCCAAAAACTTGCTGCCTTGGGGCGGATTCATAACCCGCAGCAAGCGCTTTTAGCTATTGCCAATGCCCAGCAAGCAGGGTTTAAAAAGCTAAATATCGACTTAATGCATGGCTTGCCCAACCAAACATTGGCAGACGCCCTGAGCGATTTGCAGCAAGCGATTGATTTGGGCGTTTCGCATATTTCGTGGTATCAGCTCACCATTGAGCCCAATACCGTGTTTTATCGCAATACGCCGATTTTGCCCGATGACGAGATATTGGTGGACATTTTTGAGCAAGGCGCTCAGCATTTGCAAGCCAATGGGTTTGTGCAATACGAAGTGTCGGCATGGTCAAGGCAGACGGATTTTCAACCCAGTCAGCATAATCTCAATTATTGGCAGTTTGGCGATTATCTGGCAATTGGGGCAGGCGCGCACGGTAAAGTCACGCGGCCTGATGGCATTTACCGGTTTAGCAAATCCCGCTTACCAAAAGATTATAGGGTTAATCAGTCGGCGATAGGTTGGCAAGCCATCGAGCCGTCTGATTTACCGTTTGAATTTATGATGAATGGGCTGCGGCTAAAAAATGGCGTGCCCAAACAGTTTTGGACACAGAGAACAGGCTTGGCATGGTCAGTCATTGAGCCGCAATTGATAAAACTACACAGTCGGGGTTTGGTTGAGTTAAGCGGTGACCATATCCACTGCACAGCGCAAGGGTTTTTATTTTTAAACCAAGTCCTGCAAGAATTTTTACCCGATGACTAAACCTTTGACTGCGCATTTGATTGAATTTATGCGCCGCAGCCTTATTTAAGCGTCAATCAATTAAAAAAAGAGAGTGATATGTTTACCGATACCCATGCGCATTTAAACCGTTTGGATTTAGAAAAATATCAAGGTGATATCCGTCAAGCCTTACAAGCCGCCAAGGATGCCAATGTGCAGCGGATTATGGCGATTATGTGTGAGCTGGATGAATACGATGCTATTTATGAGATTATCAATACGAAAATTGACGGGCTAACGTTGGGGATGAGTGTGGGCGTGCATCCCTGCGAAGACATTGCTATGCTAAAGAGTGCAACGGTTGAAACACTCGTTGAAATGGCAAATCAGCCGCATGTTTGGGCAATTGGCGAGACGGGGCTTGATTATTATTGGTCAACAGAAAACAGCATAGAACAAAAAGCGAGCTTTGCCCGCCATATCCACGCTAGTCAGCACCTAAAAAAACCCATTATCGTCCATACCCGTGAGGCGAAACACGATACATTGGATTTATTAAAAGCAGAAAAAGCCGAGCATGGCATTATTCATTGCTTTACGGAAGATTATGCGACAGCCAAAAAAGCCTTGGACTTGGGTTTTTATATTTCTTTATCAGGGATTGTGACCTTTAAAAACGCCACTGAATTACAAGCAGTGGCGAAAAAACTGCCTAAAGATCGCATTTTGATTGAAACCGACAGCCCATATCTTGCGCCAGTGCCTAAACGCGGTAAATCTAACGAGCCTGCTTTTGTACCCTATGTGGCGGATTTTCTCGCCAAGCATTATGACATGCCAGTGGATGAGTTCGCTCACTTAACTCATCAAAATTTTGACGCATTATTACATCAGTACGCTTAAATATAGTTAACGAAATCTTTATACTTTATTAAGTAGGTAATAAAATTTATGTGATAAAACATTTGGCAATGACTCATCAGTCATGTATCATACGTA